>NZ_JBYSZM010000012.1:0-162357 GCF_058787155.1 Sphingobium sp. FW305-3-2-15-F-TSA7
GCCCCCGGCGGCCGCCCCTGCGCGCGGTCCCGCGCATAGGCCAGCGCGTGGCGATAGCCGCGATAGCCCAAAGCCGCCGCGCCGAGCGCGACGCCGATCCGCGCCTCGTTCATCATCTTGAACATCTGGGGCAATCCTTGCCCCGGCTGTCCGACGATCCAGCCGATCGCCCCCTCGCGCTCGCCGAAATTGAGCAGGCAATTGGTCGTGCCGCGATAGCCCATTTTGTGATTGAGCCCCGCGACCGCGATGTCGTTGCGTTCGCCCGACGGCAGGATCTTCGGCACGACGAACAGCGACAGACCGCGCGTGCCGGCCTCGACATTGCCGTCCGTGCCGACCGCCTTGGCGAGCACCAGATGGACGATATTCCCGGCCAGATCGTGATCGCCGCCGGAAATCCACATCTTGTTGCCGCTCAGCCGATAGCGATCGCCGAGCGCGTCGGCGCCGTCGGCGACCGCGCGCGTCGCGACATCACCCAGGTTCGATCCCGCCTGTGGTTCGGACAGGCACATGCTGCCGAACCAGCGGCCGGCGATCTGCGGCAGCGCGAAATGTTCGATCTGCGCTTCGTTGGCGAAGGCCAGCAGCAGCCGCGCATTGGCGGTGGTGAGCATCGGATAGGCGGCGGTCGCGACATTGGCGGCGAGGAATTGCGCGAAGGACGCGTTGGCCAACAGACTGGGCAATCCCATGCCGCCGCGCTCAACGGGAAAGCTGGCGGAGAACAGGCCGAGTTCGGCATAGCTGCGCAGCGCGACACCGATCGCGGGCAGCGCGTGGACGCCGTCGCCATCCAGCCGCGGCTCGATGCGGTCGGCATCCTTGTAATGGGTCAGGAAGCTGTCGGCCGCCAGGCGCGTCGAAAGATCGAGGATCGCATCCGCGCTTTCGCGATCGACACTGTCGGCGGCTTGGCGCGCGATCACCCGATCGAGGCCGAGCCAGTCCCACAACAGGAAATCCAGTTCTTCGCGTACGATCAGAACGTCGCTCATCCCACTCCCGATCCGTTTATGCCCGTGTCCATTAAGGCCCCGACACCGTTGGCGTCGAATGTCGAAGGCCGATCGAAGGGATCGCAATTGGGCAATTGCGATCGAGCCGCACCGCCCCGACCATCCATTGAGAAGAGGAGAGTTGATGGGACCGCTCGACCCCGAAATGCACGCGATCCTCGATCGCCGCAATGCGCTGAACCTGCCCGGCTTTTCGAGCGGTTCGCCCGCCGACGCGCGGCGTAGCTTTGCCGATGGGCAGGCGGCGCTGCCGAAAGATCGTGGCGCCCCGGTGCGGACGATGCGCGACGGAACGATCGATGGACCCAATGGGCCGATCCGCGTGCGCCACTATGTCGCCGGCGAAAGTGCACATGGGCGCATCCTTTATCTCCACGGCGGCGGCTGGGTGTTCGGCACGCTCGACGGCTTCGATCCGGTCTGCAGGCAATTGGCGCATGAGAGCGGCGCGGAAGTGGTGAGCGTCGATTATCGGCTGGCGCCCGAACATCCCTTTCCCCAGCCGCTCGACGACGCCTGGGCCGCGCTGCAGGCAGTTGCGGGCGACGGGCCGCTGGCGGTGATGGGTGACAGCGCGGGCGGCAATCTCGCCGCCGCACTCGCCCTGCGCGCGCGCGACCGCGGCGGGCCGAGGATCGACCTGCAGATATTGCTCTATCCGGTGCTTTCTCCGGATTTCGATCGCGACTCCTACGATCGGTTCGGCAAGGGCGACTATCTGATCTCGACCACCGACATGCAGTGGTTCTGGGACCATCATGTGCCGCTGGCCAGTCGCGATGATCCCGAAGCGGCGCCGCTTGCCGCCACGGATCTCGCGGGTCTTCCCGAAGCGATCATCGTCCTTGCCGGCTGCGACCCGCTGCACGACGAAGGCCAGGCCTATGCCGCCGCGCTGGCGGCAGCCGGCGTGCGCGTCGCGCTGCACGACCATCCCGGCATGGCGCACGGCTTCTTCACCCTCGTCGATCTGCTCGGCGCCGCCAATGCGGAGGTTGCGCGGGTTGGGCGGGTGATCGCTGAGCGGTTCGGCGAGTGAAGTCACCCCCGTCATTCCGGTGAAGGCACGGTGCGACTTTCTCCTCCCCATCTTCGATGGGGAGGGGGACCGCCGACCGCAGGTCGGTGGTGGAGGGGAAATGCGATGCCGTCAGCACATGCTGCTTCCGGGTAATGTTTTCGTGCGATTGCCGTCAGTTGCAGCGAGGAATGACGCATCGCATTCCCCTCCACCACGCCGCTTCGCGTCGTGGTCCCCCTCCCCACGCTGCGCGTAGGGAGGAGAGGTTCACTGAAACGCCCGGCAATCCCCGTTACGCCTCTTCCGCCAGACGCTGCTGCACCAGCTCGATAAACCGGGCGATCAGCGGCGATGCGCTGCCCTTCGGCCACAACATGCTGATGGGCAGCGGCAGATCGAGATCGACGAGTTCGCGCAGCACGATATCGGCCGGGGTCCGGTCGGCACGCGCCGCGGTGATGATGCCAAGCCCGATCCCGGCGGCCGCGAGTTCATAGGCAATGTCCACTGCGGCGACTTCGACCGCGATGTTGGGCGAAACGCCGCGTGCATCGAACGCCGCGATCATCCGGTCGAACAGACGCGGCGAGATATGGCGGGCGGGCCAAAGCAAGGGCTCCGACGCGATATCGGCCAGCCGGACGGACGGCAGCGCCGCAAGCGGGTGATCGGCCGGCAAGGCCAGCATGAAACGATCCTGCCCGACGGGAAGCCTGTCGAACTGATCGACGTCGGTGGCCTCGTCGATGACGAAGGCGACATCGATCTCGTCGGCGAGCAGCCGGCTGCGCTGCGCATCCGAGGTCAGCGGAAAGGCGCGAAGCTCGACGGCCGGATAAAGCGTCCGGAATTCGCGCAGAACCGCCGGCAGGACGGGACGGCGAAGCATCGCTTCCGAAAAGGAGACGCGGAGCGTGCCGAGATCGCCGTCGGCGATCCGCCGGACATTGCGGCGCGCTTCCTCGATCGACAGCAGGATCCGCCGGACATCCTTGGCCAGCGTCTGGCCCGCGGGCGTGATCGCGACACCCCGCGCCTGGCGCTCGAAAAGCTCGACATCGCCAAGCTCCCGCTCGAGATCGGCGATCCGGCGCGACAGCGCCGATTGCGCGATGTTGAGCCGTTCGGCGGCACGATGCAGATTCTGCTCCTCGGCAACGGCGAGGAAGAAAGGGAAATGCTTGGCGATCCGCAGGGTCCGCAATGTCGCGACCTCGCGGGGAACGTTCGGCGTCAGGGATTTGGACATGTCCGGCTTTATGCTCCGGTCGGCCGTTGCTGGCCAGATCGGAGTTGCGCCCGCCGCAACCGGCGCATCAGCCAAGTGCAACACGAACCACCGCCTTTCCGCAAATGTCGCGCGCGCGCATCACCACTTCGACATCGGCGCGATTGCTGCCGTCCAGATGGCGCGCCATCACACGGCCCGCGACATGATCGGGCGCGAAACCGTCGTCGGGCGCATGTATGGAAATCAGCGAAGCCGCCGACGAGCCCGACCATTTGCGGACCATCTCGCAGACCCGTTCGGCCATCGAGGTTTCCGGATTCATGGGACCATCCAGTTCCACCGACTGCCCAAGTCGCACATCCGCGAAGCGGAGCGGGATTGCGTTCATCATCGTCCCTCCATGTTGCGACCGACGATTACGCCGTCAGCCTGCGATTGCTCGGAAAGGCATAAAATCGCGGCGATCTTGCGCCGATCTTATTTCTTTCTATCTTTTATAGGATAGACGATTCGCTCCCAGTCGTCAAACCGGAGATCGGCGCATTGCCAAACGAGCGTTGGTCGGGCATCCGGCCCTTTACTAGTAAAGATAGATATTCAGAGTTGGCCAGAGGAGAGACCGCTTGACCGTCACCACGAACAGCCAGGCCGCCCCATCGGCAACCGACAGGCTTGCCCTGCGCCGCTCGCCCCAGCCCGACGCGCTGGTCGCGCCAGGCCCCGATGCCCGAGAGATCGATCGCCTTGTCGAGATCGCGTTACGGGTGCCCGATCATGGCCGACTCAGCCCCTGGCGGCTGATCCTCATCGCCGGCGACGCCAAGGAGAAATGGGTCGCACGGCTGATGGAACTTGCGGATGCGCGCGAGGACGCCGCCAAGGTGCGCGTCAGCACGCGCAAGCTCGGTTCGGCGCCGCTCGTCGTCGTCGTGGTCTCCGCGGCGACCCCTGGCCACAAGGTGCCGGAATGGGAGCAATGGCTGTCGGCCGGCGCGGTCTGCATGAACGTGCTGAACGGCGCGCACGCCATGGGCTATGGCGCCAACTGGCTGACCGGCTGGCACGCCTATGACGGCCAGGCGACCGCGTTGCTCGATCTTGGCGATGGGGAGAAGGTGGCGGGCGTCATCCTGGTCGGCAGCATCGCGGAGGAAGCGCCCCCCCGCCCGCGCGCCGCGCCCGACGACGTTGCACGCTGGCTCGATCTCTGAACCTCGATCAGGCGCGCAGCGTGTCGGCCTTGATCGTGACGTCGGTGCTGAAGCCGTGACGACGCTCGCCGCCGCCGCCCGAATAATGCTCGCGGATCGCGCGTTCGGCGCTCAGCGAATCGCCCTCTTCGATGGCGCGGTAGATGCGCTCATGCTCGTGCGCCAGCGACAGGCGGACCGAACGGTCGGAGAATGTGCCATGCACCGACTTGTTGAGCGCCAGCAGGTCGACCTGCGCCGACCAGAGCTTCTCCAGCGCACCGACGACGAGACTCATCGTCTCGTTTCCGCAATGGTTCACCAGTTCGGTGTGGAAGGCGCGCGCAAGGCCGATGAACGTGCTGGGATCGTCGACCGCCGCCATGCAGGCATCGATGTTCGCGCGCAATTTGGGCAGCACCGTGGTCCCGCGATCCGGGCGCAGCGCGGCCTCCGCCGCACAGGCGGGCTCCAGCAGCCGCATGCCGTTGAGCAGGTCGGTGAGCGTGACGTTTCGCGCCTCGAGCACGAGGCCGAGCATATAGGCGGCCGTGCCCGAATGCGGGACATGGACGACCGCGCCGCCGACATTGCCGCGGATGACGGTGATCAGCCCTTCGGTTTCCAGGATCCGGAACGCTTCGCGGATGCAAGGCGGGCTGACCCCGAATTCGGCCAGCAGTTCCTCCTGCTTGGGCAGCAGATCGCCATCGGAGAGCGCGCCCGACAAGATGCGCGAACGCAGGCTGGACGCAACGATTTCAGCCACTCGCGGCTGTCGCAACCGACGCTTGGTCGTGCCTGTGGTCAAAACCGGGCTCCCCCTGGGCCGATCATGCCGATCGCCGCACTTGTGAATTCCATCGGATTACACCGAATTTCCAGATCCACTGCAATAAGCGCACACTGAATCTTTGCAAGGAGAGACCATGGCCAGCGAAGTCGCACGCTACCAGTGCTTTACCATCAGCATCACCCCCTTCACGGCGGACGGCGCAATCGATGAGCCCGCGCTGCGGCGACATCTGCGCAAACTGGGGGACGCTGGAATCGGCGTCTATGTCGGTGGCGGCGGCAGCGGCGAGGGCTATACGCTGTCGCAAGAGGAAACCAGCCGGCTGCTGACCATCGCCGTGGAAGAACTCAAGGGCCGCGCGCCGATCCGCGCCATGGGCGTCGAGCCGCGTACGGCGGACCAGATGATCGCATTTCTGGAGCAGGCAAAAAGCGCCGGCGTCGATGCCGCGCAGGTCTATTCGCTCGATGTCGGCCATGGCCATGCGCCGACCCCGCGCGAGCTTGACGCCTATTTCAGCGACGTGCTGTCCAACACCGATATCCCCTCGGTCCTCTCCACTCATCAGTCGGTAGGGTATGTCATCCCCGCCCAGGTCATCATCGAACTGTTCGATCGCCACACCCAGCTGATCGGACTCAACGTCAGCCACCAGGATCCCAATTATCTGCGCACGCTGGCCGATGCGCTCGGCGACCGGATCGACATCTGCGTCGGCGGGCCGCACCAGGCGCCAATGGCATTGGCGTTCGGCGCGCAGGGCTTCCTGTCCTCCGAAGGCAATATCGCGCCCAGGCTCTGCATGGGCGTGATCGATGCCGCCAAGGCCGGCGACAATGCTGCCTTTCTCGAGCGCTGGGGCAAGCTGATGCGGCTGTTCATGGCGCTTTACGGCAATGGCGGCATCCGCGTGACCAAGGCACTGCTCGAGCATTTCGGCCTGGCCGGCGGTTATCCCCGCTCCCCGCGCCTGCCCGCCGAACCCGAGGCGCTGGCAAAGGCGCTCGCGGTCGTCGAGGCGATCGGACTGGCCGGGATCGAAGGCTGGTGAACGAAAAACGGCGGGAGATAGTCTCCCGCCGCTTCCCGTGACGAACCACTCAACGTCATTCCGGCGAAAGCACCTGTGAACCAACCCCCGTTCGTGTCGAGCCCTTCGACTGCCCGCCAGGGCGGGCGCTCAGGATAAACTTCGGCCTATAGGCCGAAGTCGAGACACGCTGCACCGCGCCCTACGTCCCTCGACTTCTCCGCGAAGCGGAGAAGTTTATCCTGAGCGCCTGCCTTCGCAGGCAGTCGAAGGGCTCGGGACAAACGGTGAAGATGGCCAGAGCGATTTCGAGGCAGATGGAATCATCTACCGGCTCGGAGCCGGCCAGCGAAGCTAAATCGCGGCAAACAAGGGCAAATATGGAACGGATCTGATTCATCCCGAACCAGAATCCGCTCTAAAACCCAGCTACTCCGCGGCCACCGCCTGCGGCTCGTCGGGCAACGGATCGAAGCTCGGCGTGCGCTCGTCCCAGAAGTCCGATTCGCGCGATGTATCGATCGTCCGCGCGCCGCGTACGCCGAATTTGCGCCGCGCCTCCTCGAGCGGAAGATCGAGCCAGTCCTCGTAGCGCGGGATGAAGAGCGCGTCGGACTTCTCGCCCACCTTCATCGCATAATGGGCGAGATCCCACATCCGGGTGAACAGTTCCGGATAGTGGAGCGGCCCGCGCATGAACATCGGGATGGTGAGCAATGTGTTCTGCACATTGAGCAGCCCGGCCAGCTCCGGCGTAAAATGGCGGAAGAGGTTTCCGTATTTCAGAAAGGCGGGCATGATCTCCCCGATTCCGTCGAAGCCGCCGCCGCTCAGGATATGCATGATGTCGTGGATCTGGACGCCACGCAGGAAGAAATATTCGAAGCTCGATCGCGGCTCGAAACTGGGAATGATGTCGACCTGCATGCCCGCGCCGACGAGCTGCTTGTACCAGATGCCGCCGACCGATCCTTCGGGGCACGACTTCATGTCCTCGCGCGTCAGCCTGGCAAGCCAACGCTCGTCGAGCCATTTGTCGAATTCGGGCCAGCCGCGACGCGCCTCGTCGAACAATATCTCGATCCGCTCGTGATCCTGCACTTCGCGCACGGCCTCGATCAGCATCGGAATGCCATAGGTCGTCGGATAGTCGCGCCCATTGCGCTTGAGGCACTGCGTCGTGACCCATTCGCGGATGCGATAATCGTTCATATATTTGGACGAACTGATGAGCACACTGCTCGTCGTGTCGACCTTTTGCCGCCCGCGCTGCAGATACGGCAGATCTTCGTCGTTCATCCTGTCCTCCCTCTCCGTTGCCGCACGTCGTTCAGGCGGCCGCCGATGCGACCTTGCGGATGACCGGGCCGACGAATTCGCCGGGCAGAGCGCCTGTGAAGCCGCCATTCTCGAACGTCGGCACACCATTGACCAAAGTCAGGCGCATCGGCGCGGCGTCGCGCGTGAAGCGCCAAGTGAAGCCGCCCTTGCCGTCGGGCACGTCGAAGACGCGCTTGAGCGGACGTGCCTCGATCTCGTCGAGCTTGAAGACCGCGATGTCGGCACGATAGCCCGTCTTCAGCACGCCACGGTCGCCAAAGTTGAAATGCTCGGCCTGCTTGCCGGTCTGGACGTGGATCGCCTCTTCCAGCGTCAGATCGTTGTTCTTCATATAGGTGGTGAGCAGCAGGATATTCTCGCCGCCGCCGCACAGCATCTGCCCGTGTGCACCGGCATCGGAGATGTTGGCGACGGTCTGGCTGTCCTTCAGCATCTCGACGGTCTGCTCATAGGCCATCGGATGCGGCACGCGGTTGACGATCGAATTCACGCCATTGGCAAGCACCCAATCCGCCAGCGCATCGGACGGATGAACGCCGCGCTGCTCCGCGAGGTCTTTCAGGCTGAGGCCGAGCGGGCCGGCGCCGGTGTCGGAATCCATCAGCAGCATCATGTGCGGATTGGCGACCAGCGACTGCTTGAACGCCTTGTTGTCCCAGCTGTCGCGTGCACGTGCCCGGAAATCGGGATCCTCGAGCAGCGCGATCTTCGCTTCGGCGGTCGGCGCCTGCACGACCTCGTGCCAGACATATTCATTGGCCTGGGCGAAGGACGAGCTGCTGAAGAAATTGAGCGCGGTCGTCGGCGGGACATGCGCGAAGCTCGGCCAGAAATCGAAGCCTTCCTTCTTCTGCCTGGCAGTGATCTCCCACATCTTCTCGCGGATCGAATCCTGGAAGCGCAGCAGTCCGCCTGCGCCCGCCATCTGGACGCGCACGCCGCGATCGCGGCAGAGATTGCCCAGCCGCTCCATCTGCTCGGGCGCCTTCAGCTTGAAGAAGGTATCGAGAATCACCTGAAGCTGGCTGCCCGGACGGCTGGCAAGCACGCCGATCAGCGCCGACCATTCGGCATCGTCGGCGACGAGGCTGGGCACCGCGCGATCCTTGCTGTCATGATCCATCAGATTGGACGACATGCCGAGCGCGCCGGCATCGATCGCATCCTCCAGCAGCGCACACATCTTGCGGATTTCTTCAGGCGTCGAAACGCGGGTCCAGGCGTCCATGCCCATCACCGCCAGGCGGATGGCGATATGGCCGGCATAGCCCGCGACATTGGTCGAGACGCGGCACTTCTCGCTCATCGATGCCCAATATTCCGACCAGCTGCTCCAATCCCAAGGGAGCACGTCCAAGAACGGCTTTTCGGGAACCTCCTCGAAGAAGGAGAAGATCTTGACCATCTCCATGCGGACTTCGGGATCGCTATGGACGGGCGCTGCGGTGAAGCCGCAATTGCCGATCACGATCGTCGTCACGCCATAGCCGGGCAACGGATCGAGGCTCGGCTGCCACCACATCACCGCGTCCATATGGGTATGGGGTTCGATGAAGCCGGGCGAGACGATGCAACCCTCGGCATCGACCACGCGCTCGCCATCCTGCGGCGCCAGCCCGGCGGCGATCTCGGCAATGATGCCGTCGGCGATGCGGATATCGGCGGTATAGGACGGCGCACCGGTGCCATCGACCACCGTCCCGTTCCGAATGAGAATGTCACTCAAGGCGCTCTCCTGTTTCTGATTCCCGTTAAACGAACATATTGTATATAAGATTGCAAGATTAGTCGGCGTCGAGCAGTGGCCTTTGTCCGACGATCTCGATGCCGTAGCCGTCGAGGCCGACATAATTGGTGTCGCTGTTGCTCAGCAGCGTGATCCGGTGGATGCCGAGATCGGTAAGGATCTGGGCGCCGATGCCATATTCGCGCAGCGCAATGCGGCGCCCACCGCTTTCCTCGCGGCCGTCCTGCCGTGCCCGGATGATGCAGGCGACCAGATCGGGCGCGGGCGAACTGAGCACGACCAGCACGCCCGCGCCGGCCTCTGCGATCGCCATCATTGCACGGTCGAGCATGCCCGATCGGCCATTCTCCTCGGCGAACAGGTCGGCGAGCGGCGAATGGACGTGCATGCGCACCAGCACCGGCTCGCTGGGGTCGATCGCGCCCTTGACCAGCGCCACGACCTCGCTGCCCGTCACCGTGTTGCGATAGCTGATGATCCGCCAGTCCGCGCCCCAGCGGCTCTCGAACTGCATTTCGGCACGACGCTGGACGAGATGGTCGTGCCGGCGGCGATAGGCGATGAGATCGCGGATCGTGCCGATCTTCAGCCCGTGACGCTGCGCGAAGGGGATCAGATCGTCGAGGCGCGCCATCGTGCCGTCGTCGTTCAATATCTCGCAGATCACGCCGGAGGGATTGAGCCCGGCCAGGCGGGAAACGTCCACCGCCGCCTCGGTATGGCCGGCGCGGACGAGTACGCCGCCCTCGCGCGCGACGAGCGGGAAGACATGGCCGGGGGTCACGATCTCCGAGGGACCGTTGGCCGCGTCGATCGCGACGGCGATGGTGCGCGCCCGATCGGCGGCTGAGATGCCGGTGGTCACACCCTCGCGCGCCTCGATCGAGACGGTGAAGGCGGTCTCGAACTGGGTGCCGTTGGCGCGGCTCATCAGCTCCAGGCCGAGCTGATCGACGCGCGACTTGGCCAGCGCAAGGCAGACGAGCCCGCGGCCATGCTTCGCCATGAAATTGATCGCCGACGGCGTCGCCATCTGCGCGGGGATGATCAGGTCGCCTTCATTCTCCCGGTCCTCGTCGTCAACCAAGATGAACATCCGCCCGTTGCGCGCCTCGTCGATGATCTGCTCGGGCGAGGCGATGAAGGGATGCGGCAGCGGGATGGGCGCGCGCGATACCATCACAATATCTCGAACAGCCCGGCGGCGCCCATGCCGCCGCCCACGCACATGGTGATGACGACGTGGCGGACGCCGCGCCGCTTGCCCTCGATCAAGGCATGGCCGACCATGCGCGCACCCGACATGCCGAACGGATGCCCGATCGCGATCGCACCGCCGTCCACGTTCAGGCGATCGTCGGGAATGCCCAGCCGGTCGCGGCAGGGAATGACCTGCGCCGCGAACGCCTCGTTCAATTCCCACAGGCCGACATCGTCGATCGACAGGCCATGCTGCGCGAGCAGTTTCGGCACCGCGTAGATCGGGCCGATCCCCATTTCCTCGGGCGGGCAGCCGGCGATCGCCATGCCGCGATAGGCGCCAAGCGGCTCCAGTCCCTCGCGTGCCGCAACCCCGGCCTCGACCAGCAGGCAGGCGGCGGCGCCGTCGGAAAGCTGGCTGGCATTGCCGGCGGTGACGAAACGCCCCGCGCCGGTCAGTTCGCCGCCGCCCCAGACCGGCTTCAGCTCGGACAATCCCTCGATCGTGGTGCCGGCGCGCGGCCCCTCGTCACGATCGAGCGTCACGACGCGCTCGCTCACCGTTCCCGTCGCCTTGTCGGTCACCAGCATCGTCGTCGTCAGCGGCGCGAGTTCGGCATCGTAACGGCCGGCGGCGTAGGCGGTGGCCGTGCGCTCCTGGCTCTGCAGCGCATAGGCGTCCTGCGCCTCGCGGCTGACGCCATAGCGATCTGCGACGAGCTCGGCGGTCTCGAGCATCGCGATATACATATGCGGGCTCTGCGCCGTCACCGCGGCGGACTGGGCGCGATAGCCGTTCTTGTGCGAATTCTGCGTCAGGCTGATCGATTCGACCCCGCCGCCGACCGCGACCTCCAGCCCGTCATGCACGATCTGCTTGGCGGCCGTCGCGATCGCCATCAGGCCCGACGCGCACTGCCGGTCGATGGACATACCGGCCGCGCTCGCGGGCAGGCCGGCGGCAGCCGCAGTCAGGCGGCCGATATTATAGCCCTGCGTGCCCTGCTGCGCGGCGCAGCCCATCACCACGTCTTCGACGCGCGCCGGATCGATGCCCGCGCGCGCCACCGCTTCGGCCACGACATGGCCCGAAAGCAGAGGCGCCTCCGCGTCGTTGTACGCGCCGCGATAGGCCTTGCCGATCGGGGTACGGGCAGTGGAGACGATAAGGGCTTCGCGCATGGGCATCCTCTGGAACGGTCGGGCCGCGATCCCGCCCGTCTATCGGCAGCCCCCCGCCCCCTCTATTGCCATTGGGCGATCAGCCCCTTCGCCACCCGGCATCAGGCCGCCAGATCGGACCGCCGCCAGCGTGCGAAATCGGCCACTTGCCGCCCGACGATCGCGAGCTGCTCGGCGACCTTCGGATCCAGACAGTCGCCATTCTCGTCGAACAAAGGCGCGGATGCGTTGACCGCGGCGCCGAAGGGCGTCGGCCAGGCGCGCAACGCATGGGCGATCGATCGCATCGCGACCAGGGTCGTCCCGCACGCCTGCCAGCCATAGGCGGTCACGATCGCGCCAAAGGCCCGGCCGTCGAGATAAGGCCGCGCGTCGCGCGACAGATCCTCGAGAAGATCGAGGATATTCTTGATCGGACCGGACAGGCTGCCGTGATAGCCCGGCGAGCCTACGATGATGCCGTCGCATCGCCGCACCGCCTCGACGAAGCGGCACTCGTCGTCGGTACGCTCGGTCCGGTCGGGAACATAGAGCGGCAGGCTTGCGATGAACGGCCCGTCGAACAGTTCGATCTCCGCGCCCTGCGCTTCCGCGGCCGCGAGCGCATGGCGCACGACGCGCTCGCTGCTCGATCCGGCGCGCGCAGTGCCGCCGATGCCCAATATCCTGATCGCGCTGCTCATGTCCGGCTGACTCCAGGGCCCTGATACGCCGGACCTAGGTGCGGGTGCGGCACGCGGTCGAGTGCCCAAGCCCGATGGCAGCGATCGAAATCCGGCAATCGCGGCGTCCAGCGATGCTCAGACGCTAACGGTCGCGCCGCCAAACGGCATTTGAAAGCGGGGGGCACCAAGTCGAGGGTCACTGCGAGAACAGAATTCGAGAGAGTGACGATGCGATTTTCCCTTATTTTCGAAGCGCAGACCGACGATGCCTCGCCACGCGGCGAACGCCAGGTGTTCGACGAACTGGTCGAACAGGCCCTGCTGGCGGAGCAATTGGGCTTCGACGTGATATGGAGCGTGGAACACACCTCGCTCACCCATTATGCGCATATGAGCGCGCCCGAGACCTTCCTCGCCTATATCGCGGGCAAGACGTCGCGGATCGGCATCGGCCATGGCGTCGTCTGTCTGATGCCGGCGATGAACCACCCGATCAAGGTGGCCGAACGCATCGCGACGCTCGACCTGCTCTCCAAGGGCCGCGTCCATTTCGGCATCGGCAAGGGCGGCAGCCAGCAAGAAGCGGGGGCCTATGGCTACGACCTGAAGGCGCTGCAGCCGCTGATCGACGAGGCGATGTACCTGATCCCCAAGATGTTCGTGCAGGACGAGGTCGAGCATAACGGGCCGCACATTACGGTGCCGCCGCGCCCGATCCACCCCAAGCCCTATCAGGATCCGCATCCGCCGATGTATCTGGCCTGCACGAATCCGGATACGCTGGTGCGCGCCGGCCAGCGTGGCCTGGGTGCGCTCGTCCTGGGTTTTGGCGGTCCGGAGGAAGTGGCGAAGAAGAACAAGCTCTATCGTGATGCTTGGGTAAGCCGCGATCCGGCCGACCAAGTCGGCTACCGCCCCATCCAGCATCTGGCGGCTTTGTGCCCGACCATCGTGCTCGACGATGCCGCGCAGGCGCGTAAGATCGGTATCCGCGGCCAGCGCTATTTCTACGAGTCGCTCAATTACTGGTATGGCGGCGGCCCCAAGCCCGAGCCCGAGAAATGGGGTGAGGAACTGCTCGTCGAGGGCACGGACACGATCATCACGACCAAGCTCGCGTCGGAAACACTGACAATGGATCTGCGTGCGGACGAGGACGGACGTCGCCCGAGCGAAGGCATATTGAGTGCCAAGAACGCCTATGGCAGCGTCGCCGACTGCATAAGCTATGTCGAGCAACTCGCTGCGGCAGGCGCGGACGAGATTCTGTTCATGACCAATATGGGAACGGTGCCGCAATGGGCGCAGCTCGAGACGCTGCGCAAGATCGGCACGCATGTGATCCCGCACTTCCGGTGATGCTGGCCGGGCGGACGGCCGTCGTCACCGGCGCGGCATCGGGCATCGGCGCCGCACTGGCGCTGCATGCCGCGGCGCAGGGCATGACGGTCGCGGCCTGCGATCGCGATGCGGCCGGGATCGAACGGCTGACAACGTCATTGGATCGGGCGGGCGTACGGCATCTCATCCAGTGCATCGACGTGACCGATGCGGACGCAATGGCAGCATTCGCCGCCGACATCGCCGACCTGCCGCCGATCGCCTTGCTCTTCGCCAATGCCGGCATCCTGCGCACAGGCGATCTGCTTGCTATGCCGCCCGCCGAATGGCGCTTGCTGTTCGACGTCAATGTGATCGGCGCCGTCGTGACGCTTCAGGCCTTCGTCCCGCGCATGATCGCGCAGGACGAGCCGGCACAGGTGATGGTGACCGGATCGACCGGATCGATGATCGCGGCACCCGGCCTTGCCGCCTATTGCGCCACCAAGCATGCGCTCTGGCCGATGGTGGAAGCGCTGCAGGGCGAACTGGACGGCACTTCGGTCGGCGCATCTTTGCTAATGCCCGGCGCAGTCGCGACGCGTATCTTCGACACGGTCGATCCGGACCGCGTGGCGCCGGCGGATTCGATCAGCCCGGACGAAGCGGCGGCGATCGCGTTCGACGGCGCGGTTGCCGGTCGCGCAAAGATCCTGACCCATCCGCGCTATGTCGAGCGTGCGCAGCAGCGATTTGCGACGGTGCTGGAGGAACTGGCCGGGGGGTAGATTCGGCATCCTAGTCATTGATGTGGAACCGCAACCACGGCTTCGTCACTGCGAGCGAAGCGAAGCAATCCAGCGGTGCATCAACCGCTGGATTGCTTCGTCGCTACGCTCCTCGCAATGACGGCGGTGAAGTGGAAACGTCAGGAAATTCGGTCTCCTGATAAGCTCCCTCCCCTCACACCGCCGGATGGAACTGCTTGTACCATTCGCGATATTTCAGGATCGGACCGTCGGCCGAGGTCAGCATCGGCTGCGCGACATAGGCCTTGTGGGGCCAGATCTTGCCGTCGCTGTGCTGCTCGCGCAGCCCATGCTCGGCCGCAAGCGCGGTGAAGCGCGCGATGTCCTCGCGCGACATCGGGCAGTCGTCGTCGATCAGGAAGAACTGGTGGACGTAATAGTGGCTGAGCGAGGCATCCACCGGCGTCACCGAGACATAATAGATCGTGTTGATGCCCGGGGCATGCGGCGTCCGGCTCTCGACGCGCGACAATCCCCCGCCAACAACCTCCGAATTGACCGTCGAGCCCTCGGTCGCATTCTCGATCCGTCCTTCATAACCGGCCGGCAGGATGCGCACCGGGCTGAAGAAGCGATGCCCCTCCATCCGGATCTCGCCATCGGACACGGCACGTCCGGTCGAATGCACGCCGGGAAAATGCGCGAAGTCGACGCCGTTCTCGAATACGTCCTGCGGATGCGCGGCGCCGAAATCGTCGTGAAGCTTGCGGAATCCGGCATCGGGAATGCGGCGGCTCTCGTCATAGACGGGCAGATCCCACAGCGCCGGGCGGCCGGACAGGTCGTGCCAGACGAAGATCATCCCGCCGCGTTCGACCGTCGGCCAGGTCCGCACTTTCGCTCGCGGCGGGATCGCCTTGGCGAAGGGCACGTGCACGCACTTGCCGCTGGTGTCGTAGCGCCATTGGTGGAACGGGCAGACGATCGTCTCCCCCTCCACCCAGCTGTCGTAACCGAGATGCGCGCCGAGATGCGGGCAATGCGCGTCGGTGACGACGGTGGCGCCGCTTTCGGTGCGGAACAGCACCAGTTCGGTATCGAAATAGCGCAATGGCCGGACGTCGCCGGGCGCAAGATCATCGGTGAAGCCGACGCTGAACCAGCCGGTCGGATACGGATGGAACGGATATTTCGTGCCGAAACGGCTGAGTGCGTTCATTCTGCCTCTCCTCTTGCGACGATCAGATGATGCTGGCGCCACCGTCGACGGCGAGAACCTGACCGGTGATGTGCGCGCCCGCGTCCGATGCGAGCAGCAGCGTCGCGCCCTTCAGATCGTCGTCGCATCCGAGCTTGCCGCGCGGCGTGTCGTTGCGCAGATCGTCGCCATGCTTGTCGATGACGTAGCCGGTCAGCTTCGATGGGAAATAGCCAGGCGCCAGCGCGTTGACGGTGATGCCGAGCGAACCCCATTCGGCGGCAAGCGCGCGGGTGAAGTTGATCAGCCCGCCCTTGCTCGCATTATAGGCGATGGTGCCGATCATCCGGGGATGATGGCCGAGCAATCCTTCGACCGATGCGATGTTGACGATCCGCCCCCACCCCGCCGGGATCATGAATTCGCGCGCCGCCGCCTGCGCCATCAGGAACGGGCCAGTCAAATTGACCGCCATCAGCTTGTTCCAGCCGTCGAGCGGCATTTCCTCCGTCTTCGATCCCCAGGACGTGCCCGCATTGTTGACGAGGATGTCGATACGCCCGCCATCCGTCTTCACTTGCTCGACGATCTGCGCCGCCGCATCGGGATTGCCGACATCGGCCGCGATCGCGCTGGCGTCGATTCCCAGCGCCTGCAGATGCGCGACAGCCTGGTCGAGTTCGCCCTGCTTGCGCGCCGTCACGATCACGCGCGCGCCGAACTCGCCCAGCGCCTCCGCCATGGTGAGCCCGAGGCCGCGCGATCCGCCGGTCACCAGCGCGGTGCGGCCCGTAAGGTCGAAAAGTGTCTTGAGCGATGTGGTCATGGATAGCTGTTCTCTGGCGGTTCAGCCGGCGGTGTAACCGCCGTCGACGAAAAGGGTCTGGCCGGTGACGAAGCCGGCCGCGGGAGAAGCGAGGAAAAGCAGGGCGCCCATCAGATCCTCGACCTCGCCCAGCCGGCCCAGCGGCGTGCGCTGCACGACCTTGGCGTAGAGATCGGGCTGGGTGCGGACGAGTTCGCGGTTGAGATCGGTGACGATCACCGTCGCGCCGAGCGTGTTGACGGTGACGCCGGACGGCCCGAACTCGAACGCGCAAGCCGCGCCCAGATTGGCGAGCCCGGCCTTCGACGCGCAATAGGCGCCCCGGTTCGCCATGCCGCGGCCCGACAGGATCGAGCCCATATTGATGATCCGCCCGTAACCGCGCGCGATCATCGGCCTGGCAAAGGCGCGGATCGCATGGAATGCGCCCGCGACATTCACCTCCAGGATGCGCATGAATTCTTCGGGCGCGATATCGAGCACCGACTGGGGATTGGTGATGCCGGCATTGTTGAACAGGATGTCGATCCGGCCGAACGTCGCCTCGATCTCCGCCGCCGCCGCGATCATGCCATCGGCATCGGACACGTCGGCCTCGACGATCATCGCACGCCGGCCGGTCGCCTCCACCGCCCGAGCCGCATCCTCCAGCTTGGCGCGATTGCGTGCGATCAGCGCGACGTCCGCACCGGCCTCCGCCAACGCAAGCGCGCCTGCGGAGCCGAGGCCGCCCCCACCCCCGGTGACCACCGCGACCTGGCCGTCGAGCGCGAAACGCGAAATGCCGGTCACGCCGCGATCTCCTCGCCGAAGCTGCGCAGTTCGATCAGCGCCGCCACGCGGGCGCGCAGATAGGCATATTGCCCAACGAGCAGCGCATCCTCGCTCTTCGCCAATCGATCCGCCAATGCCAGCATCTCGGCCAGCAGCGCGTCTTCATCCTTGCCGTCGCTCATCGCCGCCCTCCTAAAGCCGGTAGCCGTCCTGGCGCTCGTCGGTCCAGCGGCGCGCCTTGTAGGCAAAGCCCTGGAACTCGGCGCGCGGCACTTCGCACACGTCCACCCACATGTTGCTGCGTTCCTTGATCGCGGCGCGGACCGACTGGACCAGACGTTCGCGCGCCTCGGCCGACAGGTCGGACTGATGCTCGGCGACGGCGAGTTTCACCTCGACCTCGGTCTTGCCGTCGCGCGTGTAGACGCGGCCCTTATATTCGCCGACCTCGGCATGCGCGAAGACGGCGGCGTCGAACATCGACGGCCAGATATTGTTGCCGCGGATCTTCATCATGTCGTCGAACCGGCCGATCGTGCCGCATTCGATCGCATTCCATGCCGCCCCGCCGCATTCCTGCCACGGCACGAAACGGGCTGCGTCGCCGGTGCGGAAACGGACCGCCGGGCTGCCCTCGACCGACAAATTGGTCACGACCATCTCGCCCAGCTCGCCCGGAAGGACCGGCGCGCCGGTTTCCGGATCGACGATCTCGATCAGATGCTCCCATTCGAACAGCCGGATCAGTCCGCGTTCGCCATTCGACCGGAATACGCCCGCCGATCCGGTCGAGCCGCCGAAACCGTTGAGCTGGGTGCTGCCATAGCCTTCCTGCAGCCGGCAGCCCCAATGTTCCTCGATCTTCGCCGCCCATTCGAGCGGATAGCCCTCCGCTGCGATGAACAGCCCGTGCATGCCGGGAAACGCTTCTTGCGGAGAGATACCGCGCGCCAGCAGCGCCTCGGTCAGCGTGTGGAGATAATTGGTCGAGGCATAGATGAAGTGGATGCCCCCGAGCTTGAGCATCAGGTCGATCTTGGCTTCGGTCGAGGTGTTGCCGCCGACATGAAAACCCGTGGCGCCGACGATGCGGATCGCTTCCCCCGGGCCCCATCCACCGGTCGTCAGTCCGCCGGCGGGCACGCAGTTGATCGCGGTATCGCCCTGACGGAGCCCGGCCATGTACCAGGGCAGCGCATGGAGATAACCAAGCATATGCACGTCGCGCTGGGTGCGGCCATAGATCTCCTGCCCCTGGCCGGAGGTGCCGCTGGTCATGCTGATATGCACGACTTCGTCGCGATCGACGCCCAGCCGCGTGCCGAATGGCGGCGCGGCCTGCTGGTCGGCCAGGAAGTCGGCCTTGGCCGAGGTCGGGAACGCCTTGGCGAAGCGATCGAGGCTGTCGACCGCGCCGCCCTTCAGGCCGCCTTCGTCCATCTTCGCGCGGTAGAAATCGCTCTTCGCATAGAGCCGCGCGCACAGCGCCTGCACCTTGCGGAGCTGGTGCGCCTCAAGCGCCTCGCGCGTCATCTCGCCGAACCGGCGCAGCAGCGGAGACGCGGCGAACGGATCCGCGACGGGCGGGGACGCCATGGCTCAGGCCTCCGCGGGCCGGAACGCCGGCAAGGTGATCTCGGGCGTGACCTGATTATAGACGATCTCGACCGGCATGCCGGCGCGAACGTCCTCCGGCGCGCAGTCGACGATGTTGCCGATCATCCGGCAGCCTTCGTCGAGAGCGATCAGCGCCACGACATAGGGAACCTCGTCCGCATAGATGTCGCGCGGCACCGGATGGCGCACGACGATCCAGCTGAACACCGTCCCTTTGCCGCTGGCCTGGACCCATTCGGGCTTCTCCAGCGAGCCCGGGCTGAAGGTGACGGGCGGGAACAGATGCTCGCCGGTCGACGCGACGCGCTGCAACATCAGGCGATGTTCGCGCATGCCGTCCCAGAATGGCGTGCTCTCCGAATCGGGCACGGGCAGCGGCTTGTTATAGGCGGTCTGTTGCATCTCAGTTCCTCAGGATCATGGCGCTGCCGCAGGTCATCGCGCCGGCGGTGGTCAACGCGATCTCAGCGCCTTCGATCTGGCGCGCGCCGGATGTGCCGCGCAGCTGCTCGACCGCCTCGATGACGTGGTTGAAACCGTGGATATAGGCCTCGGACAGCAGCCCGCCGTGGGTGTTGAGCGGCAGCGCGCCGCCGCGGGCGATGCGGCCGTCCATCACGAACGGACCACCCTCGCCGTCCTTGCAGAAGCCCAGCCCCTCCAGCGCCATCAGCACGCTGTAGGTGAAGCAGTCGTAGATCTCGGCGACGTCGACATCCTGCGGGCCGATGCCCGCGCTGCCCCACAGATCGTCGGCGAGATATTTGAAGCAATTGTGCGAATGGCTGGGCCAGCGGATCGCGTCGAACAGATCGTCGCCCTGGGTCGGCCCGCCGCCATAGGCGCCACCCATGATGTAAACCGGCTTGTGGCGCAGGTCGCGTGCCTGCTCCGCCGACGTGATCACGACCGCGCAGGCGCCGTCGCTCTCCAGGCAGATGTCGTACATGCGGAACGGATCGACGATGAAGCGCGAATTGTAATAATCGTCCTTCGTCATCGGCGTGCGCTGCATCGCGCGCTCGTTGAGCACGGCATTGTCGCGAAAGGTGGTCGCGATCTCGGCCCAATGTTCTTCGGTGGTGCCGTAATCGATCATGTGGCGGCGTGCCCACATCGCCATCGCCTGCGGATAGGTGATCCAGCCGAGCGGCGCGGTATATTGGGTGACGCCATAGGCCGACAGGTCGCGCCCACCGCCCAGGCGAAAACCGGAGCGGCCGTTCATCGCGCGGAAGCAGACGACGTTCTTCGCCAGCCCCGCCTCGATCGCCGCGGTCGCCGCCAGGGTGATCAGGTTCGCGCCGTTGCCGCCCGCGGCATAATCGACCGCATAGCCGGCATTCTCGATGCCCATCTCGGTCGCGACGCCGATCGCCGGGGCACTGTCGTTGAAGTTGAAGCTGACGATGCCGTCGATATCGGCAACGCGCAGCCCGGCATCCTCGATCGCCTTCAGACAGGCTTCGGTCGCAAGGCTCCGGACCGTGCGGCCCGATAATTTGGTGTAGTCCGTGGTGCCGATCCCGGCGATCGCATATTTGTCGCGCAGCTTGTACATGGGTTCAGTCTTCCTTGGGCGCGCCGAAACGCGGCGCGCGCTTTTCCTTGAAGGCGATCAGGCCTTCGGTGGCGTCGGGCTCGGTCGTCGCATAAAGGTGGACGAACGCGATCTCCTCGCGCAGCCCCTGCTCATACGGCGTGTCGAGCGTCATGTTGGCGAGCCGCTTCGCACCGGCGAGACCGACCGGGCTCTTGCCGGCCATGCCCGCGACCCACTCGGCCGCGGCATCGAGCAGGCCGGCATCGGGAACCACTTTCGTCACCAGCCCCCAGGCCTCGGACGTCCGGGCGTCGAGCAGCTCGCCGGTCAGCATCAGATGCTTGGCGCGCAGCAATCCGATCGCGCGCGGCAGCCGCTGCGATCCGCCCGCACCGGGAAGCTGGCCGAAATTGAGATGCCCGTCGCCGATCTTCGCGCTCTCGGCGGCGATCGCCATGTCGCAGGCGAGCAGCAATTCGATCCCACCCGCGACGCACACACCGTTGACTGCGGCGATCCAGATCGCACGGGCTTTCTCGATGCCGGTCAGCATGTCGTAGAAATCGTCGAGAAAGGCCTGGAACGCCGGCGGATCGGCATAGAGGCGGATATAGCCGTCGAGATCGCCACCCGCGGAGAAGCTGCGCCCCTCCCCGGTCAATATGACGAAATCGACGTCCGGCGCCCCCTCGATCTCGGCGACGGCGCCCTTCAATTCCTTGACCGTCGACCAGTCGAGCGGATTGAGCTTGTCGGGCCGGGCCAGCGTGACGCGTGCCGTGCGGCCTTCATAGGCGAGCGTGAGGTTCTGGTATGTCATGCGGGTACGGCCCAGCGCTGCTTCGCATCGGCGGTCAGCGCGCCCTTGGCCACCTTGCCGCCCGACGAGCGCGGCAGGTCGTCCATCAGGACGAGATATTCGGGAAACCATTCGCGGGAGACGCCGCGGGCTTCGAGATGCTGCGAGATCGCTTCCAGCGTCACCTGCTGGTTGGGCCGCAGCGACACATAGATGCACACACGCTCGCCGAAGACCGGATCGGGCGCGGGCACCGCCGCGACCAGCGCGATCGCCGGATGCGTCGCAACCTCTGCCTCGATCGCGGGCGCGGACAGGTTCTTGCCGCCGCGGATGATGAATTCGGAGGTGCGGCCGACGACACGCAGATACTCGTCCTCGTCCACCTCGACGATGTCGCCCATCAACATCCAGCCATCGGGCGTGAAGAGCTTCGCGTTCGCCTCGTCATCGTCCCAATAGCCGAGACAGGTGGCGGGGCCGCGACAGCCGGGCTGCCCCCTGCCCTCCACATCCGCGCCCGTGGCAGGATCGAACAGGCGGACCTCCATCTCGGCGATCACCCGGCCCGCCGTGGTCAGGCGACGGTCGCGCGTGTCGGTGGAGGTGGTGCGGCTGAGCGCGCCCGTCTCGTTCGATCCGTAGAATTGGAGCACCGCGGCGCCGGTCACCTCCTCGAACTCGGCGGCGCGGCGATAGGGCACGGCCTCTCCGCCGGTGAACATCGCGCGCAGCGACGACAGGTCGCGCGGGCGCTCCGCCTGTTCGTTGAGCAGCATGATGAACTGGGTGGAGACGCAGCACAGCACGGTCACCCGCTCGCGCTCGATCATGTCGAGCGCGGTGCCCGCGTCGAATTTCGGCAGCACGACGGTGGGGCAGCCGAGAATGGCGGGCGAGAAATGCGCGGTCCACAGGCCGAAGCCGAACGGCGCCGGCACCGCGCCCATGAAGATCTCGTCTTCGGCGAAGCGGCCGGCCTCTGCCGCGAGTTGGTGGAAATAGAACCAGCGATTCTGCGTGTGCATCACGCATTTGGGCATACCGGTTGTGCCCGACGTGGAATTGATCAGGAACAGCGCGTCGGGATCGCCGGGCGGGAACGGCGCATGGGCGGGCATCTCGCCGGCGCTCCAGTTCCGCTGCGCGATCAGGTCGGGCACGATCAGCGTATCGGCCAGTGGTGCCCCCTGTGCCCGCACCGCTTCGACCAGCGCGTCCAATGTCCGCTCGCGTGTCGCCTCATGCGCGATCAGCAAGGTGGCGCCGGTGCGCTTGAGCAGATGCGCGATCTCCGCCACGCCGGCGCGTGCGCCGATGCCCACCGCGACCATGCCGGCACGCTCGATGCCGAGCAGCGCGGCATGCACCGCCGGACCGTCGGGCAGCAGCACCGCGACGCGCGCGCCGATGGCCAGCCCCTTGCCCGCGATCAGCGCGGCGATGCGTGTCGCGGCCCGATCATAAGCGCCCCAGGAGAAACGCCCCTCCGGCGTGATCCAGGCGGGTTCGCCGGGCTTCGTCGCGGCGAGCGCTGCGACGCGATCCGACAGCGTGGTCTCCCCCCACCAGCCGGCATCGCGATAGCGTGCGGCAGCTTCGGGATCAGCGCGCAGGCTACGGGCGATCTCAAGCGGCTTCACGGGCGACCTCCCCGGCGGATGCGATGTCGAAGGTCCGGTCCGCGCCGAGCGGCGCCGACATGATATGCGCGGCGACGCGCGCGCGATGGAACGCGGGCGTGCCCCAGGCCTGGCCGAGCGCCAGCGCGCGCTTCAGCAGGAAATGCACGTCGACTTCCCAGGAATAACCCATGGCGCCATGGACCTGCACCGCCGCATGCGTCGCGGCTTCGGCCGCGGCGGTCGCCGCAAGCTTGGCATGGCTGATCCGCGTGACGGACAGCGGCGACGCCGCCATCGCGGCCGCGGCGAGCACCACCGGCCGTGCGAATTCGATCTTCACCTGCGCACTGGCGAGATGATGCTTCACCGCCTGGAACGACCCGATCGGTTTGCCGAACTGCTGACGGTCCTTCGAATAGGCCACAGCCAGATCGACCGCACGCTGCGCCAGCCCCAGCAATTGCGCGGCAGCGAACAGGGCGCCGCGATCCAGCGCCGCGTCCAGCAGTGCAGCGCCGCCGATCCGTGTCGCGCTCATGGGCGTCCAGTCGACGCGGAAGAGGCGGCGGAACGGATCGATGCTCGGCTGGCGCACCAGCGTGACGGCATCGCGCGGCACGAGATAGGCCGCATCGCCATCGGCCAGCAGCAACACCTCCGCCGCATCGGCATCGGCCACGAACGGATTGACCGGATGCCCGATGGCGACCGTGCCGCCCGACAGCGCATTGCCGATATCCACGCCGGCGGCCGCCAGCATCGGCACGGCGATTCCGGCATGTTCGACCAAAGGCTCGGGCAGCGCCGCATGGCCGCACGCGATCGCGATCAACGCCATCTCGACCTGGCCGAGACCGCTGCCGCCGACACTCTCGGGCGCCATCGTGCCGGGCAGCCCCATCGCCACGATCTGGTCCCAGCGCGCAGCATCGCGCGGCGCGCCGCTGTCGAGCAGCCGGCGCAGATCCGCGCCGGTGCAGGTGTCGGCAAACATCTGCCCGACCATCTCGGCGAGCATGTCCTGTTCGTCGGTGAGGCGGAAATCCATCGCATCTACCTCGGCATGCCGAGCATCCGCTCGGCGATGATGTTGCGCTGGATCTCGTTCGCGCCGGCATAGATCGGGCCGGCGAGCGAGAAGACATAGCCGTCCAGCCAGTCCTGGATATCGGCCGAGGCGTCGGGCGCGGCGCCGGTCAGTTCGGCCTCCGCCCCCAGGATCGACAGCGCGGTGCGATGCAGGTCGAGATCGAGTTCCGACCAGAAGATCTTGTTGGTGCTCGTCTCCGGCCCGATCGTGCCGCCCGCCATCAGCCGGCTCGCGGTGGCGTAGATCGACAGCGCATAGGCGTCGGCATCCATCCAGGCCTGCATCACCGCGGCCTGCGCCAGCGGATCGGCGCTGCCCCGACGCTTGCGATACAGGTCGACCAGCTTCGCCGCCGCCACCTGGAAACGCGCGGGGCTGCGCAGCATCAGTCCGCGCTCGAAGCCGGCGGTCGACATGCACACCACCCAGCCCTGCCCTTCCTCGCCCAGCCGGTTGGCGGCGGGCACGCGGACATCGTCCAGGAACAGTTCGGCGAAGACCGGTTTGCCGTCGAGCCGCTTGATCGGCTGCACCGTCACGCCGGGCGCGTCGAGCGGGAACAGGATCAGCGACAGTCCCTTGTGCCGCTCGCTGCCCGGTTCGCGGAACAGGCCGAACGCCCAGTCGGCATGAACCGCGCGCGACGACCAGATCTTGTGGCCGGACAGGATATAATCGTCGCCGTCGCGCACCGCGGTGGCACGCACGCCGGCCAGATCGCTGCCCGCGCCCGGTTCGGACCAGGCCTGCGCCCAGATCTCGTCGCCCGCCGCCATCGCGGGCAGGAAACGCGCCTTCTGCTCCGGCGTGCCATATTCGATGAGCGTCGGGCCGAGCAGGAAGATGCCGTTCTGGTTGACGCGCAGCGGCGCGCCTGCGCGATAATATTCCTCTTCGAAGATCAGCCAGCGGATCAGGTCGAGCCCCCGCCCGCCATAATCGACGGGCCAGGTCACCATGCCCCAGCCGCCGGCATTGAGCGTCCGTTCCCAGGCGCGATGCGCTTCGAAGCCTTCGACGCTCGAATCGAAATCGGGCAGCGGCTGCGCGGGGACATGCGCGGCCAGCCACTGGCGTATCTCGGCGCGAAAAGCCTGTTCGGCAGGAGAGTAACGGAGGTCCACGATCAGTAGTCCGCCGCCTTGCCGCTCTGGACGAAGGCATCACGCGCGCGCTGGCTATCCTCGTGCAGATACATTTCCAGCGTGAAGCCCTGTTCGAAGCGATAGCCGTGATCGACGTCGCGCGGCTCGATCCCGTTCAGCGCCTCCTTGGCGGTCACCAGCGCGGTGCGGCTCTTGGCGGCGATCACCGCGCAGAAGGCGCGCGTCTCCTCGACCAGCGCCTCGCGCGGCACGACCTTCTCGACCGCACCGAGCCGATAGGCTTCGGCCGCATCGATCCGCCCGGCGGTGAAGAAGGCGGCACGCACCTTCTGCAACGGGAACATGCGCATCAGATGGCTGGCGCCGCCCATCGCGCCGCGATCGACCTCGGGCAAAGAGAAGAACGCGTCTTCGGCCGCGATCACCACATCGGAAGCGCCGCAGATGCCGATGCCCGATCCGATGATGAAGCCATGCACCGCGCTGACCACCGGCACCTCGCAGGCACGCACCGCCTGGAAGGTGCGATAATTGCCGCGGTTGAGCGCGACGATGCGTTCGGGATGCGCCTGCATCTCCTTGATATCGACACCGCCGCAAAAGCCGCGCCCTTCGCCGCGGATCAGCACGCAGCGCACTTCGGGATCGCGGCCCATCGCCGTGACGATATCAGGCACCGCATTCCAGCCCGCGCTGTCCAGCGCGTTGACCGGGGGGTGATCGAGGATGATCTCGCCGATCCGGTCGGCGATGCGGGTCAGGACGGGCATCAGGCACGAATCCTTGTCATGGATGGCGCCGGGGCAAGCGCGGCAATGCGGCTGCGCGCGTCACGCTCGATCGCCGCCAGCAGTTCGGCAACGCTGGGCAGGTCCTCGAGCCGCCCGGCGACCTGGCCCGTCGCCATCAGCCCGTCGTCGCCATCGCCCGACACCACGGCACGCTGGATCAAGGTCGGCGCCGCCGCGGCACGCATCGCCTGCGACAGGCTGAGCCCGCCATGGCTGCGCATGCCCTGCGCCGAGCGCAGAAGATCGCCCCATGACGCGCCGGTCGCGCGTTTCATCGCCAGTCCCGCAGACATCGCGCCCAGCCAGGATGCCATCGACCCACCCGACATCGCATGGCGCAGCGCGGCATTGCGGATCATTCGTTGCGGCAATCCGTCGATCGCGTCGGTCACCAAAATGTCGTCGGTGCCCGCTGCGACGTAGCGCTGCTTGACCGACGCGGGCACCGGGCTCTCCCGCGTCATCAGGAAACGCGTGCCCATCGCGATGCCCGACGCCCCATAAGCCAGAGCCGCCGCAAGCCCGCGCCCGTCGGCGAAACCACCCGCGGCCACGACGGGCAGGTCGACCGCGTCGAGCACCTGCGGCAACAGCACCGTCGAGGCCACCGATCCCGTATGGCCGCCGCCTTCGCCGCCCTGCACCACCAGCATATCGACGCCGAGAGACGCCATCTTTTGCGCATGCTTGACCGCGCCGACCGTGGGTACACAGCGTATCCCGGCGTCGCGGAAACGGCCGATCATCTTCGCATCGGGCCCCCGCCCGAAGCTGACGGCGCGCACCTGCTCGCGATTGGCGATGATGATATCGACCAGTTCCACCGCGCCGGGCTGGAACATGTGGAAGTTCACGCCGAACGGCCTTGAGGTCAGTCGCCTGACTTCGGCGATCTTGGCGGCCGCCTCACCCGACGTCATCACCGCCGCGCCGAGAAATCCGAACCCGCCCGCCTCGACCGTCGCCGCCACGAGCACGGGCTCGGCAATCCAGCCCATCGCGGTCTGGATCACCGGCAGCCGGCAGCCGAGCATATCGGTCAAGGGCGTGGCGAGCGGATCGGTCATTCGCCCTCGGCGTGCCTGTTGTCGGCGGCCGCGCTCTTGCCGGTCACGCCGCCCAGCGCATTGCCGGTCGTCAGGTCGTTCTGGGCATGCGCGAAATGATGCATATGGAACGCCGCGTCCATCGCGTTGCGCTTGCCGCGCAGTTCCTCGACATGGTTCACCGCCTGCTTGGTCAGCCACATGCCGAGCGAGCCCTGGACGGCGAGCTTCGCCGCCATCTCCGCCGTCGCCTGCTGCAGCTCCGCGCGCGGCACCACCTTGTTGACCATGCCGAAGGCGTAGGCGCGCTCGGCGCCCATGCGCTCGCCGAGCAGCAGGAATTCCTTGGCGACGCGCGGCGGCAGTTCGAAGCCGTGCGCGAAATATTCGACCCCTGGAATGCCCATCAGCTTCGACACGGGATCCTGGAAGAACGCATCGTCGGATGCGACGATCAGGTCGCACACCCAGGCGAGCATCAGCCCGCCCGCAATGCAGGCGCCCTGCACCATCGCGATGGTCGGCTTGGTGATATCACGCCAGCGGCGACACATGCCGAGATAGACTTCCTGCTCGCGCGTATAGAGCAGTTCAGCGCCGGGGCGTCCGACATGGTCGGGCACCAGATGCACGCGATCGAAGCTACGCGCGATATCGCGCCCCGGCGTGCCGATATCGTGGCCGGCGGAGAAATGCTTGCCCGCGCCGGCCAGCACGATCGCCTTCACCTCAGGATCGTCGACCGCCCGGCGGAAGGCCGCGTCGAGCGCATAGGTCATCTGGCTGTTCTGCGCGTTATTGTAGCGCTCGCGATTCATCGTCACCCAGGCGGCGCCGTCGCGGACCTCGTAGAGGACCGGCGTCTCGGTCTCGTAGACGATATCCGCCGCGCCCGGCGTGCCCGCAGTCATGGGATGTCCCTCTCCATCTTCAGATTATCAATCATTGCAATCTTGAGGAGCGTCAACACCGTGGGCGATAGCGTCACGGCAAGCGTGCGGTGCTTTCGCGACATCGCAGCCGCCCCAGCGATCACATGGCGCGAACGGCGGGCGGATTTCCCTTGAGGAGGGTCGCGCGGATATCGTGCGGATCAAGCCGGCGAATGACCGCCAGTGCCTCAGAATCTGGCAGCGGCGTCACCGGAATGGCGCCATCCGGCACTGCAACGTCGAAGCCGGTATTCTCGCGAACCTCGTCGACCGAAACACCGGGATGCAGCGAGACAAGGCGGATCGCATGATCGACACCGCCGAAATCCAGGACGCACAAATTGGTGATGATCCGCCGCAGTTCCAGCCGATGCGGCTTGCGGCCGTCGGGCCAGCGTGCCGGATTATAGCCAACCGAACAGACGAAATCGACTTCGCCCGCCACCATCGAGCGCCGGCTGTGCTGAGGCACGAAATAGCTGTTGGGGTGCGAGATACTGTTGCCGGGGAAACCGCGCGCGCCCAGCAATGCGGCCTTTGGCGCCGCATGATCACCGATCACGCTGATATTGGTCTGGCCGAAACGGTCGATCTGCACCGGAGCGACCAGGGCATGGCGGCGTCCGCCCCACAGATTGTCGAAAGTGCGGGCAAAAGGCGCCCAGCCCTCGACGGTCGGCCCGGTATCACGCGGCCCGATCGGTGCCGGTTCTTCGAGGAACATATTCTCCCCGTCGGTGATCATCAGCCGCGGGTTGAAGGTCAGCTTGGCAAGGCTGGCGCCCAGCCTGGGGATCGGCGTGATCCCGGTCGCCAGCCATTCGGGATCGCCCCGCCACACCTCGGCACAGGCGGCGATGAGCAATTCGGCGAGCGTGACGCTGGTGTCGGTCATGCGGCGCTCCTCAATAGACCGGCGCGGGATTGGCGCGGATCGCATCCACACCGCCGACTGCGGCAACATAGGAAGGCTGGTCGACCTCGACATAATGTCGGCGATACTCGGCCCATGCCTCGCCCTCGGCAGCGGCGGCATAGGTGCGCAAATGCGCCATATCGATCTGATAATCGGGCGACGCACTGGTCGGATGCGCGCCGAACGGCACTTCCGCAACGCCCGTGATCAGCGAGCGTTCGACCAGATGATAGCGGGCATTGCCCGGCAGCCCGAGCTCGGGCGTCGTGACCAGTTTCTCGGCACTGGCGAACGTCCGCCCAGCGGCGCGGACCATCAACTCGTCGAAGAAAGGATCAGGCGACAAAGTGAGCACATTGCCCTTCTCGTCGCTGCGATGAACATGGATCAGCGCCACATCGGGCCGGATCGCCGGCATGGCGATCAGCGTCTCTCCGTCGTCATAAGGGCTGGTGATCCTCTTGAAGCGCGGATCGTCGGCGATCGCGGTGCCGATGCCCGCGCGCGTCGGCAGGAAGGGCAGATGCATGGCCGCGGCACGCAATCCCCAATGGAGCATGCCTTCATCCATTTCCCAGACGTCGAGCCCCGCCTGGCGCGCAGCCTTGAAATGCGGCTCGATCGGGATCTGGTCCATCGAGACGAACGCGAAGATCAGCCGCCGCAACTTGCCGCTCGCCGCGAGGATGCCGACATCGGGCCCGCCATAGGCGATCACCGTCAGATCCTTAAGCGAGGAACGCGCGATCGCGCGGACCAGCGCCATCGGCTTGCGGCGCGTCGCCCATCCGCCGATGGCGATCGTCATTCCGTCCGCCAGCTCCGCCACGATGGCGTCCGGCGACATCCTTTTGTCGAGCATGTCTTTCCTTCAAACACCCTCGGTTCGGGGCGCCGCCCTTTCGGGCGACCGCCCCGAACCGGTCACGGCCGAACAGTCAGCGCCTCAAGCGCTGACGAGTGCCGGCTTGGTGCCGATCTCGACGGCCTCGGCCACCGGGAATTTGTAGAGCTTGTCGGCATTGCCGTGCAGGATCGCCGCCTTCACCGGCGCGGGAACCCCCGACATCGAGGACTGGATCGTGCGCCAGCTATAGGGATAATCCGCGCTGATGTGCGGATAGTCGGTCGACCACAGCACCCGCTCCGGATTCATGTAGTTCAGATTGTTGAGCCCGAAGCTGTCGGTCATGTAGCCGAAGTAGAAATGCTCATCGATATATTCGGACGGCAGGCGCTTCAGGCCGAAATGGTTGACCTTTTCGAGCCGCTGGTAGTTGTTGTCGATCTGCTCCTTCACATAGGGCACCCAACCGAAATCGACTTCCGCGAAGGCGACCTTCAGGTTCGGGAAACGATCGAACACGCCATTGAACACGAATTCGATGCAGCGATTTGGCGCATCGAAGAAGCGGCCATAGCCGGGCAGCTTCGCCTTGTGCGGGCTCGGCTTGTAGATGCCCAGGGCGACATGGATGTTGAAGCTGACGTCACGCTCGTGAATCGCGGCCCAGAGATAATCATGCTCGTCGGTCATCACCGTCGTGCCAGTCGGATAGGCCTGCGCCATCACGGCGCGCATGCCGGGGCGACCGAGCACACGCTCCATCTCCTCGACCGCAGCCTTCACGCCACCGCGATTGGGCAGCAGGACCAGGCCGCAGAAGCGGGCAGGATCGTACGCGACATATTCCGAGACCCAGTCATTATACGCACGGACCAGCGCCAGGTGGAATTCCTCATCCTCGACCAGCGCTATGGCGGCCTGGATCGACGGCGTGGGATACATGACCTCGGCGCTGACACCGTCGCGATCCTGCTCCTTGAGGCGTTCGGCCGGATCCCAGCCGCCCTTGCGCATATCGTCGAAACGCATCCACGCCTTGGTCTCTTCGGGGGGCAGGCCGGCACAGGCGTTCCAGCCGAAATTGCGCGGCCCTTCGAGACCCTCGAACAGCCAACCATCACCCTCGGGGAAGCTCTCCATCCGCGGTGCGCGGTCCTTGAACTTCTGGGCGACACGCTTCGTGAACAGATCGCCGGGTTCGTTGAAATGACTGTCGGCGGAAACGAGGCGGCTACTTCCGAGAGGCATTCTTGTTCTCCTATCTATCTTTTATATGATGGATGCAGAAGGCGCGCGAGTCAACGTGGCGGAGCGCTACCGCCACGACATCCCAGCGATCTCCTAAAGTGCGTTCGGGCGGCCCCGGTTCGCCGTGATCCACAGGCCCATGAGCAGCGCCAACACCACCAGCGTACCACCCACCGTGACGAAGGTGGCGTGGATGCCGAGACTCAGCCGCACCGGCGCGGTGATCAGCGGATTGAGGAAATGACCGAGGAACAGCGAGGACTGGACCAGCCCGATCGAATAATTCTGCTGGCCCGGACTGACCCTGTCGAGAATCCGATTGAGGAAGAAGGGCATGTTCCAGCCGGCGCCGATCCCCTCGATCACCACGCACACCAGGATCAGTTCATAGGTCGGTGCGAATCCGGCACCGATGAAACCGATGCCCATCAGGGTGGACGAGATCACCAGGGTCCAGCCACCAAGACGGGCATAGACATAGCCGAAGGCGAAGGCCGCCAGGATCGATACGGCGGCGCTGAGCGCGGGCACGCGCGACACCAGCACGGCGCTGGTGATGCCATTGTCCTTGAGCAGGAAGGGCATCTGGAAGGACGGCATGGTATGGCCGATCGACAGGATCAGCGACAACAGGAACAGCGGCCAGAGCTGCCACACCGAGAAACGGTCCTTGCTGTCCAGCTTGCGCTCCAGCGTGATCGGCTTGTCGAACACGAAGAAGGCGATGAGCAGCATGATGCCCGGGATCAGGAACATGATGCCCGGCGCGCGCCAGCCGTAATTCTGCGCCAGCCAGCCGCCGAGCAGCATCGTCGTGACGGTTCCGATCGAGGAGATGCCGTGCCGATAACCGATCAGCTTGGAACGCATCGCCCCAGCGAACTGTGCCGCGAGGATGCTGGTCATCGACACGTCGGCAACGACCGCGCTGAAGCCGAGCACGAATCGGCTGGCGAGCAGCGCGTAATAGTTGAGCGGCAGCAGCTGCATCAGGCCCGCCAATGTGCAGACGGCCAGGCTGGCGAACATCATCCCGCGCAGGTTGGTGGAACTGACGAACAGTCCGGCCACCAGCCCCGAGATCGCCATGCCGATGGGCGCAAGCGTGACAACGAACTGGGCGCTGAGCACCGAATCGCCGGAACTGCTGAAATCCTGGGCAATCAGCTGGAGCCCCGGGACGACCGTGGTGAAGGCAAGCGCCGATTTGATCCCACCGGTCAGCAGGATGATGATGATGAGCAGGCGACGCCAGGATGGCAAAGCATCCGCCGGCGACGCTACCGCCGTCGGCGCATCCTCACCCGTTCCAGTCACGGTGGCCATCTTCAACGCCCTCTCTTCTGTCTTTCGTCCACGCTAGCATTGCTCGCGCGCCTTGGCCGTTCGTCATCCGGCATGCCCTCGTTGCCGAGCGTGCATCGTTGCGCAAGGTCGGAGACGATCGGTGCATTCAGCGCGACAGCGTGGCGCCGCCATCGACCGTCCAGATCGCGCCGTTGACGAACGACGCGGCGGGGCTTGCGAGGAAATGGACGACCCGGGCGATCTCATCGGGCTGCGCGACGCCGGGCGGGACAGTGCCGGGGGCGCCGCCCGCGGCTTCGATCGCACCCTGGGTCGCCTCGGTCAGCACGGGCCCCGGCGCCACGGCGTTCACCCGAACGCCGAACGGCGCGAATTCGCGCGCCATCACCTGGGTCGCCGCCGCCAGCCCGGCCTTGGATGCGGCATAGGCGATCTTGCCCGCACCGGGGCGAAAACCCTGGACCGATCCGATATTGACGATCGCACCACCCTGCCCCGCGTCGCGCATCATGGCCGCGACCAGTTGCGCCATGCGAACGGCGCCCTTCAGATTGACGTCGATCACCGCATCCCAATGCGGTTCGTCGAGATCGAGCACCGCGCGCGAGGGAAACAGGCCTGCACTGTTGATCAGGATCGCGGGAACATTGCCGTCCAGCGCAGCCTTCAGCGCATCCTCGATCGACCATCGGGAGATATCGAGCGAGAGTACGACCGCGCCGGGAATTTCCCCCTGCGCCGCCGACAGCCCGGCCTCGTCACGATCGACCAGCAACAGGCGCGCACCCGCCAGCCCAAGATGCCTGGCGATGCAGCGCCCGATCCCGGAAGCGGCACCGGTGACGATCGCGAGCCGACCATCGAGCCGGCTCGCCGCCTCCAGCGTCTGGGGATCGGACGTCATCGACGCGCCGGATCAGAAATCCAGGCCGAGCGCGAAGCCGTAATAGCGCGGGCGATTATAGGTGCCCGCCAGGATCGCGCCGAAATCGGTCGCGAAGGTCAGATACCGGTTGTTGCTGAGATTCTCGCCGAAGATCTGCGCCCGCATCTTGTGGCCATCGACCTCGAACGCCCAGATCAGACGCGCGCTGTAGTTGCTTTCCTTGCCATAGAGCGGAACCTGGGCGGTGTTGGGCGCCTGCGACAGCAGCGTATAGGTCGGCGAATTGCCTTTGCCGGTATAGTCGCCGCGCAGGGTGAAGCTGCCCGCCGAGGCAGTGTCGAGCGTATATTCGGCGCCGACATGGTAGGTCCATTTCGGCACGTTCGCGAATTTTGCCTGATCCGCGACATTGGTCGGCACGCCACCGACCGCCACGATATATTCCTGATATTCCGGATCGACATAGCCGAGATTGCCGTCGATCTTGAAGCCGCCGAGCACGACCTGACCCTCGACCTCGAAGCCGCGATAGCGCGCCTTGCCGGCATTGGTGAGCTGATTGGTGTTGGTGACGATGCTGTAGCCATTGACCTGCAGATCGTCATAGTCGGTCTGGAAGGCCGCGATGTTCAGGCGGACGCGACGATCGAAAAAGTCGCTCTTGATACCCGCTTCGTAGCTGCGCGCCGTTTCGGGACCGAAGGGCGGTGCGCCCACGGTCGGCGCATTATATCCGCCGGACCGATAGGCCGAGGATGCCCGGGCATAGAGCAGGACGTCGGGCAGCGCCTTATAGCTGATCGAACCGAGCCAGCCGACATTGTTCCATTTGTCGCTGCGCGCCTGGGTCAATCGGGTGGTGGTGGTCGTCGTCGAGACCGACACGGAATCGAGGCTCTTCTTGTCCTCGGTATAGCGGATGCCACCGACGATCTCGAGCTTGCCGTCGGCGAAGGACGGCTTCCATCCCACCTGCGCGAAGCCGGCATAGGATTTGGAATCGATCGAATAGCTCGTGCTGCGGTTCAACCGGATCGCCGCCGCCGCGGACAATGGCGAATTAAGGATGGTGGTGATCGTCTCATCCACCTTTTCGTCGTAATAATAGAGGCCGACGAGATAGTTGAATTCCCCAACATCGCCGAGCAGCTGAAGCTCTTGGGTGAACTGCTTCTGCTGGCCCGGATTGGCAGGCGTAACGTGCGCGGTGACCCATTCGATCGGCTGGCCGGCCACTGCGGGATTGGCGACCGCGCCGCGGGTCGCGCCGCCGCCGATGTTGCCGCGCAGATTCTGATGGATCTCGTTATAACCGGTGATCGACTTCACCGTCAGCGCATCGCTGAACCGATGCTCGAGCGTCAGCACGCCGCCATAGGTTTCCACCGCCGCCTTTCCGTCGGTGCGCGGATCGCGATAGCTGAAGTCGCGCGGCCCCGGCCCGATCGGGAATGCCGGGCCGTTCGCGGCGGCGGCGTTGCCGAAATAGGCGCGCCCGACGGTCGATCCGCCCAGCACTTCCCAGCCTGTATAGGAATTCACCTTGTTGTATCGCCCGCGCAGGTCGACCGTCAGATCGCCCAGATCGCCGCGCAGCGCAGCGCCGAAACCGTAACTGTCGAGCGCGCCGCCCCATTTCGAACGCGACACGCCCGGCGTCTCGACCCAGCCGTCACGCGAGTGCGATTGCGCGGAAACCTTCAGCATGAAGGGTGAATTGCCGAGACGGCCGAACTGGACGACGGCCGAGCCCGTCACTTCGGCGCGCGAGCCATAGGAGAAATCGGCCTTCACGCCGAATTCCTCGTCCGGATTGCGCGTGGACAGCAGGATCGCGCCGCCCGTCGTGTTGCGACCGAACAGGGTACCCTGCGGTCCGCGCAGCACTTCGACACTGGAGATATCGGGCAGATCGAAGGTGTTGCCGCTCGGACGGGGATTGTAGACGCCGTCGATATAGACACCCACCGCTGGCTCGACATAGAGCGCGGTCGACAGCGTGCCGATGCCGCGGATGTAGATCGCGGGCGCATTGCCGCTGCCACTGGCCTGGGTGATGCGCAGGCTCGGCGCGAGCTGGGTGATGCCGTCGATCCGGACGATGTTCAGCGTTTCCAGCTGCGCGCCCGAAATCGCGCTGATCGAAAGCGGCGTTTCCTGCGACCGCTCGGCACGACGGCGCGCGGTGACGATGATGTCCTCCAGCCGTCCCTGCCCCGAGGCGGCCTGCGCATCGTCGTCCGGCGTGGCTTGCGCAGCAGCCGTCCCCGGCAATCCGGCAAGGAGACCTGCAGTAAGCGCGATTGCCGCGACGCCGCGCCATATGCGCTTGCGGCCGGCGTAAGATTCCCACGAATGGGTGCGATCGCTGTTCACCTGGCCACTCTCCCGGTCCGGTCTATTTTTGGCCATTCTAAGAACGGCACCGGGAACGACAAATCTGAAACGGGCACAGGAGCAATTCAAAACGGGCATCGTCACCCGTTCGATCGAGGCCGGAGCCTGTCAAACCAGCGCGGACCAGTGCGGAATGGAAGTGCCCGGGTGATAGCGGCATCAACGAGACGCAAGTCGAGAGCCAAACGCCGAGTTGCCCCGCATTTATGGAAAGCACTGAAGCACCACGGCTCATCCGAGGCGATCATGACCGATGGACTGCGCGCCTGCCGCGGGGATCAGGGTTCTGGGGAGTCTTCGCTCGAAACGAGCGGCGCGAGGGCTAGACAGCCCCTTCCCTAAAGCGCCGCACCACCCTGCGCCTGATCGATCATCGATGCGAAGCTGCCGATATCGATATTGGATCCGCAGACCAGCACGCCCGTTCGGCGCCCGGCGAGTTCGTCGCGCAGGGGACCGAGCAGTGCCGCGGTGGCGGTGGCGCCCGCCGGTTCGGCGATCAACTTCATCTCGCGCGACAGAAGCGCCATCGCCTCGCGGATCTGATCGTCGTCGACTTTCACGAACCGGTCGACATGTCGCCGGCAGAGCTCGAAGCTGTAGGGCAGCGCGAAGGGCGGTCCCAGGCTGTCGGCGATCGTCGAAACCGTCGCATGCTCGACGGGTCGGCCGAGCGCGAGGCTCTGATGCATCGAATCCGCGCCGACGGGCTCGACGCCATAGACGCGGCAATTCGGGTTAATCAGCTTTATCGCCGACGAAACCCCCGCACACAGGCCGCCGCCGCCGACCGGAATGATCACCGCCTCCAGATCGTCGGTCTGCGACATCCATTCGAGCCCGAGCGTCGCGGTCCCGAGCGCGGTCAACGGCCCCTCGAACGGATGGATGAAGCTGCGTCCTTCGTCGCGCGCGAGCGCTTCGGCCAGCTCGAACGCCGCCTTGCCATTCTCGGCGATGATGATCTCCGCGCCATAGGCGCGGCACCGCGCCTGGCGGGCGAGATTGGCGGTCGGCAGCATGACGACCTTGGCCGATATGCCGAGCCGGCTAGCGGCATAGGCGGTGGCGATCGCGTGATTGCCGGCGCTGACGGCGGTCACGCCGTTGCGGCGCTGCGCGTCGGTCAGCCGCAGCATCACCGAAAGCGCGCCGCGCGGCTTGAACGTGCCGCTATGCTGGAACAGTTCGAGCTTCAGATTGACGCGCGTTCCGGGCGCCAGCCGCGCGTCGATTTCGCGTCCCTGCCAGTCGTGCACCGGCGTCCGCGCCACATAGGGGGCGATCAGCGCACGGTTTTCCTCGATATCCGCCAGGCGAAGATCTTCGATCATGGAACTGCTTCTCCCGCAAGGCCCGCCATTCTGATGCGACGCGCCTTGCGCATGCCGAAGGTCAGGTAAGTGATCAAGCCGGCCACTGCCCAGACGCTGAACAGCCGCCAGGTCTCCGCAGGCACGCCGACCAGCATATAGGCGAACACCGCGACGCCCAGCAGCGGCACCAATGGTCCGAACGCGACGCGGAAGGGCCGCGGCAGATCGGCATGGCGCCTGCGCAGCACGAGCACGCCGACGCAGATCGCGATGAACACGAGCAACGTCCCCAGCGAGACGAGTTGCACGAGCAACGACACCGGAAACAGCCCGGCCAATGTCGCGATCGCCAGCGCCGCCAGCAGCGTCGCACGGTCGGGTGCATGAAAACGCGGATGAATCCGCGCAAAGACCGCGGGCAACAGGCCGTCCTGCGCCATGGCGAGATAGATGCGCGACAGCGCCGTCAGCAGCACGAGCAGCACCGATGCGAGGCCGCTCATCGCGACGATCTCGATAAGCGGTGCGAGCCAGTCCAGTCCACCACCCGCCGCGCGCGTCGCGACCGAAAGGGGATTGGCGACGTCGAGCGCGGTGTAGGTCACGAGGCCCGTCATGACGAGCGAGACCGCGATATAGAGCAATGTGCAGACCGCGATCGCGGCCAGGATGCCGCGCGGCACGTTGCGCTGCGGGTCACGGGTTTCCTGCGCAAGCGTCGAGACCGCATCGAAGCCCAGAAACACGACGAAGACGACGACCGCGCCGCGCAGGATGCCGCTCGCCCCGAAATGGCCGAACACGCCGGTGTTGGCGGGAATGAACGGCGTCCAGTTGGCAGGATCGATATAGAATGCGCCGGCAGTGATGAAGAGCAGCAGCACCATCAGCTTGGCGGCGACGAGCACGCTGTTGACGGCGGAGGAGACGCCGATGCCGCGGCGCGCGATCGCGAACGCGGCGAGAACGACGAAGATCGCGGGCAGGTTGATCGAGGCCCCCGCCACGATCCTTCCCTCGACCGCCGACAGGGCGGGCGTCGTCAGCGCCGCCGGCAAATGGACACCGAGCGTCGCAAACAGCGCGGTCACATAACCCGACCAGCCGACCGCGATGTACGACGCGGCGCAAAGATATTCGACGATGAGGAACCAGCCGACGAACCAGGCAAAGACCTCCCCCAAAGTGACATAGCAATAGCCATAAGCGCCCCCCTGCACCGGCAGCGCCGCCGCGAGCTCGGCGTAGCAGAGCCCCGCCAGCGCGCAGCCGAACGCGGCGAGCAGAAAGGAGAGCGTGATCGCGGGCCCGGCGAATTGCGCCGCCGCGGTTCCGGTGACGATGAAGATGCCGCCGCCGACGATCACCCCGATACCGATCAGCAGCAGATCGACCCAACCCAGCCGGCGCACCAGCCCGCCATTGCCTGCCTTTGGCTGGCCCGGATCATCGCCGGTGACGGATTTTCGATGCAGCATGGGGCGGGGCCTCAGAAGCTGTTGTTGAAGCTGGCCAGATTCTGGCTGACCATGAACCATGCGGCGTAGAGTGCAAGCAAGGCGCCCGCAATCTCGACCGCCCACCGCAATTTGCCCTTCGATCGCCTGATCGTCAGCCCGGCATGGAGCGCCGGCAGCAATGCGGCCGCCACCGCGATCATGCTCGCGCCACGCAGGACGTTCATAAGCGTCAGGTCGTCGCCAAGCCCGCCAAGGACTGCCGCTGCGATCCAGCCGATCATCACCGACGCGATCCAGCCATGGCCTGCGCGTGAGCCGACCCAGGACCGTTCGCTCCGCTCGTGCCGCCGGCGATGGCGCCACCAGCTGATCAGCGCAGTCACCGCGAATGCCGCGCAACCGAGCAAGGCCAGCCAGAATAGCGGCTGCACCAGGCCGGTCGCAAAAATGCCCTCGACCCGTTCGAACACCATCGCCGGCGGATAATCGTCGCTGACCCAATAGAGGATCCTGCCATCCTTGCCGGCGACGAACGAAAGATGAGCCTGGCCCCCAACTTCGCGATAGGTGAGCGGGCGCACCTGCCGCCAGATTTTGGGGGCACCGTCGGCCGCGAGGCGCGAGGATACGGTGATCGTGCCGTCGGCGGCAGCTTCGACTTCATCGTCACCTTCGAACAGCCGCATCAATTGCGGGCCGGACTCGTTCCGGCGCGTCGAACGATACAGTCCCGCGACGCGCGCGGCATCGAAGGATCCTGGTGAGACGGTGGGCTCATCGGCGACGCGGCCGGGGACGAAGCGATCGAAAAAGCCGAATGCGATGGCGTTGCGGACAGTGTCGGAGCCGAGCTTGCGTCCCAGCGTGCCGGTGCCGTTGAGCGTGACAAAAATGCCATAGCCGCTCTCGGGTGCAAAATAGAGCAGCGAATGAAAGTCGGTCCAGTCGCCGCTATGGCCGATCAGGCGATAACCATTGCGATTGGCTTCCCAGAAACCGAGCATGAAGCCGTTGCGGCCGGGCGCCGCGCGATATTGCACCCGGTGCATCTCGGCGATGCTCTCCGGCCGCAGGATCGCTGCGTTGCCGAAGCGCCCGCCCTGCAACTGCGCGATCAGGAAATGGGCCATGTCCGTCGCGGTGGACGCGACCGCGCCCGCGGGGGCCGCGGAAACCGTCGCATATCCGGTCGGCTGCGGCTCCGCCGAGGAAATATAGCTTTTGGCCGCCATCGCGGCGAACGCGCCCTGTGGCGGCTGGGCAACGGACGTGCGCGTCATGCCGAGCGGCGCCAGGATATGCCGCTCGATATAGTTCGGATAGGTCTCGCCGGAGACGCGCTCGACGATATAGCCGGCAAGCGCGGCGCCGTAGTTGGAATAGGCGATGCGTTCGCCCGGCGCGAAGATCCGTTTCGGCACATGGTTGTGGAGATAGCGGCCGAGGCTTCCGGACCCGGCGCCATATAGCGTGTTGCCGCGCGATACCTCCTCGAATCCGCTACGGTGCGTCATAAGATGGCGCAGCGTGATCTTGGCCGGATATGTGTCGGGAATGCGGAAATCGAGATAGGTGTTGATATCCCGGTCAAGGTCGAGCCTGCCTTGCTCGACGAGTTGCATGACCGCGGTCCAGGTCAGCAGCTTTGAAATTGAAGCGATGCGGAACAAGGTGGCATCCGGCGTCACTCGCCGCCCCGTCTTCCGGTCGGCAACGCCATAGCCCTTGGCGAAGACGATGCGACCGTCCTTGACGACGCTGACGGCCGCGCCCGGGATTCCGGCCTGCTCCAGCGCATATGGCACGATGCCGTCGAAATAGAGTTCGAGTTCGGCGAGAGCCGCCGGGGCTGCGGACTGGGCATGGACGCTGGACGGCGCAATCGCCGCCAGCATCACCAGGACCATCATCATGAAGCTGCGCATCATCGGTTCACCCTGCCTGTCCGGTCAATATTTGAAGGATATGCCCAGCGAGAAATAGCGGCCGATCACGTCGTGGAAGACCGTGTTGGTCGGGGTCGCGATCAGATCGGGCGTCGGCACGATCGGCGGATCGCGATCGAACAGGTTGCGGACGGTTCCGGTCACCGACAGGCTTTTCTTGCCCGAGCGCAGCAGATCATAGCCGATCGTTGCATCGACATAGAAAGCGCTGTCGACGCTGTTGTCGTCGTAGAAGCTGGGATTGGTGCGATCATAGCTGCCGCCGCCGACATAGCGGCCCGCCAGATAGACATTGAAATCATCGACCTCGAGCCCGGCACTGGCAGTGAAACGCCATTTGGGAACGCCGCCAAGCTTTGGCCCCAGCGAACCCGCGCCTTCGGTGATCGACGCACCGTCGCGATATTCGAGCGTGTCGACATGCGTCGCGATCAGGCGGAAGGTCGCCCTGGCGTCATTGCCGATCCCATCGATCGCCGTGCGATAGCTGAGATCGAAATCCTGCCCACGGGTATGCAATTGGGCCAGATTGTTGAGCGTCGCACTCACCCGCTCGATCAGATTGGTCGTCGGATTGCGCGTTATGAACGCGCAGATCGCGGTTTCGCCATTGGCGCAGCGGTTGACGAGATTTTGCGCGCTGTTCGCACCGATCGCGCCGCGCAGCTTGATGTCGTAATAATCGACGGACAGCTGGAGGCCGGGCAAAAAGGCGGGCGCCAGGACGGTGCCGAAAGTCAGCGTCTTGGCGACCTCGGCATCGAGATTGCGATTGCCGCCTTCGGCGACGGTCACGAGCGCCTGGGCATTGTTGAAGCGCGGATCGTTGATCGTGGCAAGGCCGGTGCGGCCCGCGCTGAACAATTCGTCGGCATTGGGCGCGCGGATGTCGCGCGAATAGGTGCCGCGGAAACGGACGCCGGAAACCGGTTCGTAGCTGGCGCCGAGTTTCCACGTCGTTGCCGACAATGACGAGGCCCTGCCCCGAATGTCATATTCGGTATAGCGGACGGCACCGTTGATATCGAGCGACTGGCCAAGCGCGGACTCGCGCATCAACGGCACGATCGCTTCGAGATAACCTTCCTTCACCTTGACCCCGCCCGAATAGGATCGGCCGTTGCCGGTGAACCAGCCATTGGCATTGGCGATGGGATCGGTGTCGTACACCGTCTTGTCGCGGCGATATTCCGCACCGAACGCCAGCGCCACGGGCCCTGCCCAGGTCGAGAACGGCTCGCCGCGCAGATTGGCGGCGATCACATCCTGGCTCATCCGCGTGTGGCGCGACGAGGTTCCCAGAATATAGCCGAGCGCGGCGGCCGAAGGCGAACCTTCGCCGAAAAGGTTGAGCGGAACGCAGGCGCTCGACGGATTGGTGAGGCTCGATCGGCAGACGATCGCACCGGTCGCCGGATTGAGAACCGCATCGACCGCGGAGGCGAATATCGGCTTGCCCGCGGCATCGTTCTTCTTGCGGTTGTTGAGCAGGAGTTCGGCACGCCGTGCTTCTCCGCGCTGATAATAGACATCCCATTTCCAGTCGGAGATCTTGCCCTTCAACCCGATGACGCCGCGATAGACGCGATCCTTGTTGAGCGGCTCGACAAAGCCGAAATCATAATTGATCCGTCCCATATCGATCGAATCCAGCCCGTTGCGATCCATGACGGCGGCGATCGAAGCCGGCAGGAACGCATTGTCGCGGCTGATTTCGATCGATCCGAAATCGAAGGTCGGCAGGACCTCGAAACGACTGCGCGATTCGGCATAGGAGCCTTCGGCGAAGAGCGTCACATCGTTCGCCAGTTCATAGGATGCGCGCGCGAACACGCTGCCACGCCGTTCGGGAATGACGAGCTGATTGAACCGCCCCGGATTGATCCCGCTGCCGCCGACTTGATAGAGCGATCCGATATCGGTTCCCGGAATGAACGGGATCGGCGTGCCGCCGGGACCGAATTCGACATCGCCGTCGGGCAGGAAGACCATGCCGCCCGGCGTCGCGACCGCGGTGTGCACATTGGGCCGGATCAGGTTGCGTGGCTGGCCGTTGCCCGGGGCGAAACGCGGATTGGAAATGACCTGCCAGTCCTTCCGTCCCCAGCCGCGGCTGCCCTGATCGTCGATCCCCTGGCTGTCCGCGAAATCGCCCGCGATCATGAACGATCCCCGGCCGCCGGCGAATTTCGTGCCCCAGGCGAGCGACAACTGATAATTCTGATTGTCGCCGCGTCCCGAGATGCCGGCGCGCGCTTCGCCGATCAAACCGTCGACATGATCCTTGAGGACGAAGTTGACGACGCCAGCCACCGCATCCGATCCCCAGGCCGCCGAAGCGCCGCCGGTAACGATATCGACGCGATCGACGAGCATCTGTGGCAGGACATTGGCGTTGACCAGCCCCGCATTGGTCGTCGGCACATGGCGGCGGCCATCGAGCAGCACGAGCGTCCTGGCCGAGCCGAGCCCGCGCAGGTCGAGATAATTGCCCGCGCCCGCCGTCCGCGTCGTCGCGGACGATGGCGTCGCCGACGCGCGAAAGGACGGAATCTGGGTATTGAGCAGGTCGGCGATGTTCGACACGCCGCTATTGGTCAGTTCGGCCTTGCTCACCGTCGTGACGGGTGTCGGCGCATCGAAGCCGGATCCCGCCGCACGCGAGGCGGTCACCACGATATCCTCGGCGGGAACCGCCTCCTCGGCGCTTTCCACACCCTTTTCGCTGGAAGTCGTCTGGGCAAGGGCGGATTGCCCCACCCCGACCAACAGCATTGCAACGACGCAAAAACCCTGGCTGCGCCGACGGCGCCCTTTGCTGATCATTTTCATATTTACGGGTTGCGACCCGCCCTCTCCTTGTGACGCCGAACATCCTCAAGGAGATTTTCCATTTAGTCAATCATTTTCCTTTTAGGCCATATTTGGCCCGCCAGGACAGATTCAACCCTTTTCCTCGGAGCATATGCTCAGGATATGGCAGGGCCCCTCGCCGGACGCGACATAGGCATGCGCCATGCGCCCGTCGAAATAGAGCGAATCGCCCGCTTTGAGGATCGACGGGGCGTAGGTATCGGTGTGCAGTTCGAGCACGCCGTCGAGGACATAGATGAACTCGTCGCTGTTATGCGTGCTGAACCCGCCGCATTCCTCGACTGAGCGGGCAACGATCTCCCCCCAGATCGGAGTGAAGCGCTTGTCGAGCAGATCGACGCCCAGATAACGGTAGAGATAGGCCCCGGTCTCCACCTCGCGCCCCTCGCCGCCCCTGGTGAGCGTCCGCCGCCCCCACCCGGATCGCGATCCCTCTGTCTCGGTGGCGAGCAGTTCCGCGATATCGATATGCAGCGCGATCGCGAGAGCCGCGAGCTTGTCGTAAGTCAGCGAAATCTTGCCGTTTTCCATCTTCGACAAAAGCGAAACCGAAAGCCCCGTGGCCTTTTCCATATCGGCCAATGTCAGCCCGCGCTCGATCCGCAGGGCCCGCACTCGGGCATGGACCAGGTCCCGCGCCGCCGCTTTGCTGTTCATTTTTTGCGCTTTCCCATTCCCAGAATACAATATTTGGCCGCGCCCCAGAGGATAGGAACGCGCCGACGGATTGGCCATAGCAGAAAATCACCCGCCCCTCTTGCTTGACACGCCGCCTCGCGTCGCTATTCGCCATATAGGATATATATTTCCTAAATGGATAAATCTTGCCAACACTTCATTCCCCCAGCCACAGTCCCGAAACCACCCGGATCGCCGTGATCAGCGAAGCGACGGCGGCACGACTGATCGGGATCGGGGACGCCATCACCGTGGTCGAAAGCGCATTCGCTTCGCTCGACTCCGAGCTCAGTCGCGCCTTCGCCTTCAGCGCGGGGCCGGGCCCGACCCCGAACACGCGCCTCGGCGTCAAGGCCGGCTATGATGGCCTTTCGCGTCATCCGGGCGCCAAGCTGGGCAGCTATTGGTCGGACAATAGCCGCACGGGCCTCGCCAATCACGGTTCGACCACGCTGCTGCTCGACCACCGCACGGGCCGCCCATGCGCCCTTGTCGCCGCCAATTACCTGACGGCCTTGCGCACTGCCGCGGCCGATGCCGTGGCGGTGAAGCATCTGGCCCGCACCTCGGCATCGCGGCTGTCGATCTTGGGAAGCGGACATCAGGCCTATTACGAGGCCCTGGCCGTCGCGCAAGTCCGCCCGCTCGAACAGATCCTGATATGGGGCCGGAATCCAGCGGCGGCCGGACGGCTCGCTTTACGGCTTCGCGAAGCGGGATTGCCCGCGCGCGCCGCGGAGATCGAGGAGGCAGTGACGCAGGCCGATATCCTCTGCACCGTGACCGCCTCGACCCGGCCGCTTTTCGACGCAGCGCTGATGACGCCCGGCATTCATATCTCGGCGATGGGCGCCGACGGCCCCGGCAAGCAGGAACTGCCCATCGACCTTGTCGAAGCCGCGCTGTTGTTCACCGATATGGTCACGCAATCGGTCGCGGTCGGCGAGTTCCAGCACGCCTGCCGCGCGGGCAGCGTCTCGCCCGACAGAATCGTTCCATTGGGCGCCGTCATCAACGGGACAGCGATCGGCCGAACAGGTGATCGCCAGACGACGATCTTCGACAGTTCCGGCGTGGCGGTTCAGGACATTGCGATCGGCGCACTGGCGCTGGCCCGGGCTCGCGCCAGCGGCCTGGTGCACGAAATAGAGCTTTAGCTGCATCACGGCATCCCGCCGGACATAGTGCAGCTTGCCCCGTTTCGCCTGCGCCTCGGCAAGGTCGAGCAGCCCCCGTCCGGCACCGCGTCCGCAAGCCCAATCCTCCCCCTCGCCCGCTGGAGAATGATCTTGAAACGCCTGACCGCACTGCCCATTCTTTTGCTCGCCACCGCCACCGCCCATGCGGAACGCGACTATCAGGCGGAGGCGAAGGCCCTGCTGAAGCGGACCCCGGTCATCGATGGCCATAACGACACCGCGCTCGTCATCCGCGAGGCCTTTCAGCGCCGGTTCGACAGCTTCGACTTCAAACGGCTGGACGCCGAGCAGCGCCGCAAGATGAAGACCGATCTCGAGCGCCTGCGTGCCGGCGGCGTCGGCGGCCAGTTCTGGTCGGTCTATGTGCCGTCGGAACTCCATGGCGCCGAAGCGGTGCAGATGACGATCGAGCAGATCGATATCGTCAAGCAATTGGCCGCGCGATATCCGGCGGATATGCGGCTGGCCTATTCATCTAAGGATGTTCGCAAGGCCTTCGGGCAAGGCAGGATCGCGTCGCTGATCGGCGCCGAGGGCGGTCATTCGATCGGCGGGTCGCTTGCCGTGTTGCGTCAGTTTTACGACCTCGGCGTCCGCTATCTGACGCTGACCCATAATTACACGACCGATTGGGCGGATTCGGGAACAGACGCCCCCAGGCATGACGGCCTGACGCCTTTCGGAATCGAAGTCGTGCATGAGATGAACCGGCTGGGGATGCTGGTCGATCTCAGCCACACCTCACCCGCGACGATGAACGATGCGCTCGCGGCTTCGGCCGCGCCCGTCATCTTCAGCCATTCCAATGCCTATGGCGCCCGCCAGCATCCGCGAAACGTGCCCGACGATGTCCTGCGCAAGCTGCGCGACAATGGCGGTATCGTCATGGCGACCTTCATCCCCTGGACGATCGATGCCGATGCGCAAAAATGGCGCAACGCCTGGATCAAGGAGCGCGATCGCCTGCGAGCGGAACGTCCGGACGACGCGGCCGCGCACGCCGCAGCCCTGACCGCATGGGAAGCCGGCAACCCCTATCCCGGCGCCAGGCTTTCGCAGGTCGCCGATCATATCGACCATATCCGCCGCATCGCCGGCATCGATCACATCGGGATCGGATCGGATTTCGACGGTGTCGACCATCTGCCCGCCGGCCTGGACGATGTCAGCCATTATCCCGATCTGTTCGCCGAACTGCTGCGGCGCGGCTACACGCGTGAAGAGCTCGCCAAGATCGCTTCGGGCAATATCCAGCGCGTCCTCGCGCGTGCGGAAGCCGTGGCGCGATCGTTATCGACGAGCCGATAACTTTCAAGGGAGGGCGTCACAGCCGCCCTCCCCCCGATCGTTCAGAACCGCATCGACACGCCGGTATAGAGATAACGGCCGATGACATCATATGCCGCCGTCGCTGTGTTCGTCCCCGGCGTCGCATTGGTATAGGGCAGCGGGATGAAGGGCGGCTTCTTGTCGAAGAGGTTGTTGGCGCCGAAATAGACCGTGAATTTTTCCCGGACATCGAAGCGGATCTGCGCATCCGTATAGAAGAATGCGGGAACCCTGTTCAGTTCGAACGACTGATCCGGCAGCCTGAGGATGGAGCCGATATAGCGCTCCTCAAGCGAGATGTTGATCGGCCCATCCGAATAGGACACCCGCACATTCGCCTTGTGCTCCGGGAAACCCGCCGCCCCCTTGGTGACGATCGGATCGCCGCCGACGAACGGCGTCGTCTTGAATTCGCGCAGATAGGAATAATTCACGCCGAAAGTCAGCTGGCCGTTGCTCGATATGCCGAGATTCGAAAGCGGCAGCCGGTATCGCGCCTCCACATCGATGCCCGAAACCCTCAGATTCGCGGCGTTCTGCAACGTCTGATCAACACGCATGATGTTTCCGGAAGCCGGGTCGCGCGTGATCTGGTTGCAGAAGAACGGATCCTTGGTGTTCGCGCACTGATCCAGCGTCGTCTGCAGCGGAATGTCCGAGATCGCGTCGGATATCCGGATCCGGTAATAATCGACCATCAGCGTCAGCCCCCGAATGAAGGACGGCGTATAGACCGCACCGACCGTCAGGGTCCTGGCCACTTCCTCCTTCAGCTTGCTGTTGCTGCCGGCAAAGCTGAAGATCGAGGATGGCTGCAAAGGATTGAACGCGGTGGTGATGCCCGGTGTCGCCAGGCAATTGGCCTTGCGTTGTGCCGCGATCGCCGGGTCGAGACCGCTCAGCCGCCCGCCGCCAAGGCACGGATCGAAGACCGAAGCGGTATTCAGCGTCGGCGCCTGGAACAGTTCGCCGATGTTCGGGGCGCGAACGGCCCCGGCATAAAGCGCGCGGAAACGCAGATCGGATATCGGCTTGTAGGATCCGCCAAAATTCCAGGCCTGGGTTCCGCCGACGGTGGAATAATGCGCGTAGCGGAAGGCCCCCTGGAATTCGAGAAGCTTCACGAACGGCAGGTCGGCCAGCAGCGGGAAATTGACCTCCGCAAACACCTCCTTGACGTTGAACTTTCCGGAAATCGCCGAGGTCTGGAAAATGCCGCTGGTACCCTGTTCGAAGGACTCGCTCGGGTTGAAGGCGCTCTTTTCCTCGCGAACCTCAAACCCCATCGCCATCTTGAACGGGCCGGCGGGCAGGCGGAACAGCTCGCCCGACATCGAACCGGCCGCTACCTTCTGCTCGAGCACTGCCTTGGCGCTCGGATCGCTCGACAGATATTGGATTTCCTGTGAGGTCAGGCGGGTGCCGGTGAACAGATTCACCGGAATGCAGCCCTGGGCACGCGCCGCGGCATTCGCGCACCGGAATCCACCGGCGCCATTCGACTCCACGCGCTGGCTTTCATAGAGCCGGGCAATGTCATATCCGCCGCTGAACTGCTGATCGACGTCGGTCCGACCGTAGCTGAGATAGACGTTCCAGTCCCACGGCTTCTCCGAAAACGGCAGCGTCAGCGTCCCGTCGAAGCCACCGGCCAGCCGCACGGTTTCGCGCGTATAGTCGATGCCGCGACCGCCGAATTCCGAGAAATAGCGGCCAAAACCGATCTCGGTTCGTCCGGCCGGAACCAGCGCACGCAGCGCCGCCGGCATGAAGGGATTGCTGGTGGGGATCGAGAAGGGGATCGCATCGGGGCCGACCCCGATGTTCACGAGGCCGCTGGCCACGAAGACCGGCTCGAGCTGCGTGAACGTCTTGGTTTTCGCGAAATTCGCTTCGGCGAACAGCCGGACATTGCTGGTCAGATCATATCCCAGCGTGGCGGCGGTCACGAGCCGCTCGGTATCGGTGGTCAGCCTTTTATAAGGCTGGGTGTCGAAGCCGTGGATCGCGCGGTTGAAGGGAACGACGCTGCCGTCCGGCAATACGACCTGCTTGTTGGGTGCGGCAAGATAGCTGGTCGATGTCGGATAGAAGAGCCCCGACTCGTTGACGAGGCCGCTCGCGGCAGCCGCGCCGCGCAGGGCCAGATCGGGTCGCGTGATATCGGTCGCGGCGACGCGCTGCCTGGAAATGGAGCGCGCGGTTCCACGGATCGCATCGACAGTATCGTAACCGGCATAGAATTGGGCATTGCCCCGTCCCCCGGCGAAACTGCCGCCGCCGAGCAGGCTGAGCTGGAATTGGCGGCCGTCACCTTCGTCGCTGATGCCCGCCTGGCTGTTGACCGACACGCCTTCATATTTCTTCTTCAGCACCAGGTTCACGACGCCGGCGATCGCATCCGAACCGTAGATCGCGGACGCACCGCCGGTGGTCACCTCGATGCGCTCCACCATGTCGGCGGGGATGGTGTTGAGGTCGACCAGCGACGCATTCTGCACCCCGGATACATATCGGCGCCCATTGACGAGGACGAGCGTGCGGTCGCTGCCCAGGCCGCGCAGATCGACGGTGGCGACACCCCCCTGGAAAAAGTCCTGCGCATTGGCGCCACTGGACGAAAAGCCGCTCGGTCCCGCCGCAGGCAGTTCGTTGAGGATCGTCGAGACGTTGGTCTGCCCCTGCTGCGAAATGTCCTGAGCGGTCAGAACCTGGACGGGCGTTGCCGCCGCCTCGTTGCCACGGCCGATCCGCGATCCGGTGACGACGATATCGCTGTCTTCGACGGCCGGCTCCGTTCGCGCCGGTCTTTCATCCGGCACATTCTGAGCAAGGACGCTCGCCGTGCCCGGAACGATCGCCGCCCCAATGCAGAGAGCAGTCCGGAATAGGGACCGGTTGCGGTATAAATATCGATGCATGATACCCCCCTGAGATTGTTTTTTCAGACCCGCAAATGCGAGTCGCCATACAGTACTGCACTGTATCAAATATTCTCAAGAGCAAACTGAGAAGATTCTCAGTTTATTATGATGTCATCATTTACGAATCCGAAACTAGCCGTTCGCAGAATCCACATTGGTCCTACGTTACTTTCTATATTGCAATCATCTCTATATGAGATTCAGATAGATCGATTATTTACAACCAAAGTCGATCCATATGCCTTGACTATATTTATACCCAGATCGCTCTCCTCCATTTATTTTTATGGCCATATGAAGAATGTCGACTGCCGCCTTTAATCGCCGCAGCGATGCCGCAGCACCTGGCCTGCGCGCGCCTTGACGCCGCGACCACCTTCCACCGCCACCGTTCCATTGACGATGACATGGTCGATGCCGATCGGCGGCGCATAGGGCTGCGCCCAGCTGGCGCTGTCCTTGATCCGATCGAGATCGAAGATCACGATGTCCGCCCACATCCCTTCGCGAAGCACCCCGCGATCGAAGAGGCCCATGCGTGTGGCCGGCCAGGAGGTCATTTTTCGAACCGCATCCTCGAGCGTGAGCACCGGACGGTCGCGGACATATTGGGCGATGATCCTGGGGAATGTGCCATAGGCGCGCGGGTGCGGGAGGTCCTTGGTCATCTCGCCAAATCTGTCCGACGCCGCCGCATCGCTGCCGATGCTCGTCCATGGCCGCTTCAGCGCCAGCGCGATGTCCTGCTCGCTCATCATGAAGAATTGGGCGGTCGCGCGGCGCGGCAGCGCTTCGAGCACGATGTCCCAGGCGACATCCGCCGGGTCCTGCTTCAACTCGGTCGCGATATCGGCGATATTGCGCCCGTCGAAACGGGCGAATGTGTCGCTTGATGCGTTGGCGAGGACGATGCCCTTCCATCCGCCCGAAGCCTCGACCAGATTGGACCAGCCCGGCATCGATCCCGCCGCCACTTCGCGCTTCAACCGCGCACGAACAGCCGGGTCCTTCAGCCGCGCGAAACCCTTTTCCTGGCCGTCCGCGAACACCCAGTTTGGAACCGTGATGCTGAGCCCGGTTCCGCCCGCGGTATAGGGATAGAGATCGGCGGCGACATCGACCCCGCGCAGGCGCGCCGCATCGATTTCCCCCACCGCCTCGGCCATCAACCTGCCCCAGCCGGGCGCATAGGCCGCCTTCAGGTGAAAGATCTCGACCTTCACGCCGCCGCGCTCACCGATCTCGATCGCTTCCCTGACTCCCTTGAGCAGGCCGGCGCTCTCGTCGCGCATATGCGTGGCGTAGAAACCGGCGCATTTGCCGGCGACCTTGGCCAGTTCGGCCAGTTCGTCGGTGCCCTGGAAACTCGACGGCGGATAGATCAGCGCGGACGAGATCCCGAATGCGCCCGCCCGCATCGCCTGGGCCACATCGGCGCGCATCGCCTCCAGCTGGGCAGGGGTCGGCTGCCCCTCGCCATCCCCCATCACGCTCATGCGTGCCTGCGCCGCCTGATAGAAGGTACCGAAATTCACGCCGATGCCCTGGCGCTCGAGCGTCGCGAAATAGGTGCCGATTTCGGCCGAGCCGACGGGCGTGCCGCCTTCGCCCGCGATCACCGTGGTCACGCCCATGCGCAGCTTGCTCTCGGCATCGCCGTTCTTCAGCAGCACCGCGCCCGATTGATCCATCATGTCGATGAAACCGGGCGACACATAATGGCCGGACGCGTCGATCTCCCTTTTCCCCTTGGCGACAACGGTCCCGATCTTGACGATCTTTCCCGCCGCCACCGCCAGATCGGCCCGGATCCAGGGATTGCCGGCACCGTCGAGCACGCGGCCGTTGCGGATCACCAGATCATATTCGGGCTCGGCTTTGGCGGCCGCGGCCTGCGCCCAGACCGTCGACGCCAGCAACGCAAGGCATAGCTTAAGCTTCATATAAATCCTTGATATTCTTGTTTTATGAGCAGATTCTGGCGGCTACCAACCGCATTGACGGCCCGCATTCTGCTTGCGCAGCCAATCCTCCAGCGGCCTGAAGTAACGCAGCATCGCGCCGGCGCTGATCTCACGGCTGCCCGTGAATGCCTCCAGCGCATCGGGCCAGGGCCTGGAGGCGCCCATCGTCAGCATCGCCCTCATGCGATCGCCGGCGGCCTTGCTGCCATAGACCGAACATCGGTGCAGCGGCCCCTTCCAGCCGATCTCGCGACAGGCCGCTTCATGAAACTGGAACTGCAGGAAACGCCCCAGAAAATAGCGGATATAGGAAATGCCGGCCGGCACATGGAACAAGGTGCCGGGATCGAAATCGGCCTCCGAACGCGCAACCGGGGGAACCACGCCCTGATAGCGCAGGCGCAGATCGTGCCAGCTCTTATTGTAGTTTTCGGGCGTGATCTTTCCGGAGAAGACGCCCCAGCGCCATTTGTCGACGAGCAGGCCGAAGGGCTGCGCCGCCACCTTGGTCAACGCCAATGACAGGAGAACGCCGATCTCGGCGTCCGGCCCCGGCTTTTGTTCGACCGGAAGGATCCCCGCCCCGACCAGATAATCGGGCGTCAGCGACAAATGGACGAAGTCGGCGACCGCTTCCTGAAACGCATCGTTCGGACCGGTGCGGTAAAGGAAGGGCTGCGCGGCGAAAGACCGCTCGTACATGAGGTGGCCAAGCTCATGATGGATGGTGGAAAAATCGTCCGCGGTCGGGCGGATGCACATCTTGATGCGCATGTCCTGCCCCAGCGTCCATGCCGATGCGTGGCACACCACGTCGCGATCCCGGGGCCGGACAAACATCGATCGTTCCCAGAAGCTCGGTGGCAGCTTGTCGAAGCCGATCGACGTGAAGAACCGCTCGCCCGACCGAACCATGGCCTTGGCATCGTAACGACCGGCCACAAGGCGCTCGGTCAGGTCATAACCCTTGTCGCCGCCGTCCTGCGGGGCGACGATGTCATAGATCGACTGCCATTTATGTCCCCACATCGTGCCGAGCAGATCGGCGCGGATCGGGCCGGTGGCGGGCTGGACGTCCGGGCCGTATCTCGCGGACAGCCGGTCGCGGGCATAGCAATGAAGCTGTTCGTAAAACGGCTTCACCTCCAGCCAGAGGCGATCGGCCAGCGCCTCGAATTCCTCCGGCGGCATGTCATAGCCCGAACGCCACAGCGCGCCGGCGTCCGCATAGCCCAGTTCGCGTGCGCCCTCGTTCGCAAGGCTCACCATCCGGGCATAGTCTTCGCGCATGCCCCGCACACTGTCCTGCCGGGACTGCCATATCTCGGCGAGCGCCTTTGGATCGCGCACCGTGCCGATCAGTCCGTCCAGCTCGTCGCCGGGCAGGGATATGCCGCCATGCGTGCCGCGCGCGGTCGCGTAGATGGCCTGGAGGCTGGCGGACAGGCCGCCCAGTTCCTCGGCCGCGCCCGCTCGCGCAGGGGCCGGCAGGACAGTGGCCTGCTTGATGAGATAGAGTTTCCTGGCGGCATCGCCGGAAAGCCCGGCAACGCGATCGAAACGCGCCGCCGAAGCCGCGAGGCGCGACGCAAGGCGGGATGCATCGGCCGAGGCACGCGCCGCGATCCAGCTCGTATCCTCCGTCATATACGTCCAGTTCACCCACCCGGCGCGTTGCCCATAGTCGTAGCTGACCTCGAGCTGGCGCTCCGCATCCTGGACGAATGCCTCCGCCTGCGCCGCGCTGGGCGGCTGCTGCGCGACGGCGGGCGCGGCGGTGGCCAGCGCGACGGCAAGTATCGCCGCTCTCATATGATATCCTCCCTGATCGTCCGGCCGGCGGCGTAATAATGCCAGCCGCCCCAGATGCCGGTGAAGCTGCATGCCACCAGCACCCAGCGCAGCGACTGATGCGGATCGTCGAGAAATGGCCCGACGAAATCCGATGCTGAACCGATCAGCTGGGGTGCCAGCACCAGATTGGCGATGTTCGCGGTAAAAAGCAGGATCGCGACGGTCTGGCCGCGCATCTCGGCGGGGACGAGGCTTTGGCAAAGCGCCAGGGTCGGGCCGATATAGATGCAGCTCGCGGGCACGAAGACCCAGAGCGCGAGCGTCGCGATGCTGAGCGAATGCGTCGAATAGGCAACGACGCCGGGCACGATCACCGCGACGCTGACCAGCGCCACCAGCCAGACCTGCCAGCGCGGATCGCGGGATGAGAGCCGGGCCATGACCCAGGCGGTTCCCAGCATCGCCAGCGATCCGCCGACCGCGCTCATGATCCCCAGCGATATGCCCGCCTCTCCGGCGGAAAGGCCGTGGAAACGCATCAGAAAGGCCGATGTCCACCACAGCAGCCCGGCGCCCGAGAACGTGACGATGGTGGCGCCGAGCAGGACATGGAAGACCGCGGCATGCGCGCGTATGTAGCGCAGCGTATCGATGATGCCCGGCGCGGCAACGGCTCTCGCCGGCCGCACCTCGTCCGTCGCGCCGCGCGTCGGTTCCCGCAGCGACAGGCGCACCAGCAGCGCGAGCGGCAGTCCGATCGCTCCGAAGACGATCAGGCTCTGCCGCCACCCATAGAGGTCGGTGAGCCAGCCCGCACCCGCCATGCCGAGTGCTGCCCCCATGGTGGAACCGATCGAGAAGATCGACATGGCCGGGCCGCGGCTGGCGGCCGGAAACTCGTCGGCAAGCAGCGATTGAGAGGGCGGCGTCCCGCCGGCCTCCCCCACCCCGACGCCGATACGGGCGAGCAGAAGCTGCCAATAAGTCTGGCTGAACCCGCACAGCAGAGTGAAGCTGGACCAGATCAGAAGCGCCCAGGCGATCATGGTCCGGCGGTTCGTCCGGTCGGCCAGCAGGCCGAGCGGAATGCCCGCGGCAACGTAGAAGATCGCCAGCGCAACGCCGGTCAGGAACGCCACGCCGCCGTCGGACAATTGGAACTCGGCCTTGATCGGTTCGATCAGCGAACCCAGCACGAAGCGATCGGCGATGTTGAGCGCATAGACGGTCGTCAGCACCAGCAACACATAATTGCTGCGGCTCAACCAGCGCCCTTTCGGTACGTCTGCAATCACGGTGCTCACCTGTTGAAGCGCGGCATTAGGGCCCCTTCCAAAGAGTCATTCATAAAACATGGACACTCACTCGCGGATGCGCGTGCGATAAGGACGCGGCTTGACGAAGCTCAGCACATGCGCCGGATTGCCGATCACGATCCGGTCGATGTCCGCCTGAGAAACGCCATTGGCGCGCAGGAACGGCACCAGATGGCGAAGGACGAAATCATATCCGAAGCCGCCATGCCTGTGCAGCTGCGCCTTTGTGCAGACGTCCTGAGAAACGAGTATGCGGCTCGCATGACCGCGCTTGATCAGTTCGAGGATGGTCAGCATGTTCGGACGCGTGTCGAGCATCGGATATTGGGTGAAGAACGGCGCACCGAGCGTGTCGAACTGGACGTAGACGCCGCGCCGGATCAGGGTCTCGACGAAGTCGGCATCGACCCCGGTGATATGGCCCGCGACGACCCGGCCCATGTCGGCGCCCTCGCGCTCGAGGATATCGAGTGCCGTGTGCCAAAGCTCGCGGTGACCGATAGAGTTGTGGATGGTAACAGCCGCGCCGGTCAGCTGGCTGGCACGCGCCGCGGCGCGCAGCACACGCACTTCGTTTGATTCCGCCGGCGTCAGGCGCAGATCCTCGGCGCCGATTTCGCCGATAATGCCCGCGCGGATCCCGGTTCCGTCTGCCCCCTTCACGATGTCGGACACCATCATGCGGGTGATATCGTCGATCGAGCGGCCGCTCATGTCGGCCGGATGCCAGCCCGCCCGATAGAAGCCGGTGCCCATCACCAGCTTCACGCCGGTCGTTCGCGCCAGATCGCGCAGCGCTACGGGCCGGCGGCCCAGGCCGGAAACGGTGACGTCGACGATCGCCCCGCCGCCCGATGCCCTGAAGTCCTCGATCTCCGCCTTCGCGTCCGCCGGATCATCGAGCACGAGCATGTCCCGGTTCGTCCCGAACGGATCGTACAGCAATTCGCCCCGGCGACGGGTCTCGAACGGCTCGGCCCAGCGCCTCAAAGTCTCACCGGTGGCCGGCCGACCCATCGCGGCACCGGGTGCGAAGGCGCGGGCAAGATCGACGAAAAGATGCTCGTGCATCAGCGTCGCCCCAAGCATGTCGGGCGCGACGGCCCCCGTGACCGTCATCACCGCGCCGCTCATGTCGGGAATGACGATCCCCTGAAATTCGACCGCCTTATCGCCCGAAGCGGAAACAACGGGCGCGATCATGATCGAGACCATCGAAAGGAGGAGCCGACCTGGATTCTTCATGCCCCTCCCCATCCTTAACATACAGTTTTGTATTGCCGATTAACCGGTCGTTATAATATGAGAGACTTCTCACATTTACCGTGGGAGCACAAGAGCGCAGCGAATGCGCCGAACTGGGGAGAGATCAAATGACTGATAAATTTATCATATTCCTGAATATATCGACTTGCCTTGCGGCAATGACCGCGGTGCCGGCCGTTCACGCCCAAACCGGAGAGTCCGAATCGAGCATGGCGGACATCGTCGTGACCGCCACTCGCCAAGCAGAACCGTTAAGTCGTGTTCCGATCAGCATCGCGGCCTTCGACCAGCAAAGCATGGACGCGCAGGGCGTCCGATCGATCAACGATCTGGCGCGCCTGACGCCCGGGCTGCGCATATCGGCGGCCGGGACATCGCCCAACGATGTCACCGGCGTTCGCAGCACGATCGCCATTCGCGGCATCACCTCGTCGGCGGGCGCCGCGACGACCGGCATCTACATCAACGAGACGCCGATCCAGGTCCGCGCCACCGGCAATACCGCGACCACCGCCTATCCGCTGATCTTCGATCTCGATCGGGTCGAGGTTTTGCGCGGACCGCAAGGGACCTTGTTCGGCGCGGGCGCCCAGGGCGGCGTGGTGCGCTTCATCACCCCCGCGCCGGGCCTGAACCGGTATAGCGGTTATGCCCGCACCGAAATCGCCGCGACCGAAGGCGGTGACATGAGTTATGAGGCCGGGGCCGCCGTGGGTGGCCCGATTGTCGACGGCAAGCTCGGCTTTCGCGCCAGCGGCTGGTATCGCCGCGACGGCGGGTGGATCGATCGCGTCGATTTCCGGACCCGCGCGCCGGTGAACCGGAACGCGAACGGCTCGGACAGCTATACGTTGCGCGGGGCGCTGGCATGGGAACCCGTCGCGGACCTGCGGATCACGGCGTCGGTCTTCCATCAGAAGCAGGTGATCGACAATCCGCCGCTGATGTTCGCGGACCTGACCGATGTCGGCACCGGTACCTTCCTGAGCGGACGCGTGCTCGATCAGCCCAGGCGCGACCGGTTCACCCTGCCGACGCTCGACATCGAATATTCGCTGGGGTCGGTCCGGCTGATCTCGAACACATCCTATTTCCGCCGGCAGATGCGCTACGATGCCGACTATACCAATTTCATCGGCGCACTGCTCCTGGGCGATCCGCGCCCGTCCATTGCAGGCCAGTATGACCTGGCCCGGTTTCGCGACGACCAGCGCAATTTCTCGCAGGAATTGCGCCTCCAGTCCGACGGGAATGGGCCGCTCGACTGGGTGTTCGGCGTCTATTTCGGCCAGTCGAAGCAGCGCGCGCGGCAAACCAACGTCTCGCCCTTTCTCGATCGCGCGCTGATCCAGCGTTATGGCGTGGGTGTCGCCGCCGTCCTGGGGCGTCCGCTCGATCCCGGCGACATTCCCTTCTTTTCCGACCTTCACTCGGTCGACAAGCAGATCGCGGGTTTCGGCCAGGTCGATTATGAGATCGCCGACGGGCTGACAGTGACCGCCGGTCTCCGCATCGCCGACGTCAAGCTGCGCTACGACCAGTCGATCGGCGGCCCCTTTTCCGGCGGCCCGTCCAGCTTCGGCGAGCGCCAGCACGAACAGCCGATCACGCCGAAATTCGGCCTGTCCTATCAGGCGGACCCGGACAATCTGTTCTACGCATCGGTCAGCAAGGGTTTTCGCATCGGCGGCATCAATCCCGCCCTGCTCGCGGCGTGCAACGCGCAGGCGCAGCAGATCGGGATAACCGGCAATGCCAGCACCTATGATGCGGATTCGGTCTGGTCCTACGAGGTCGGATCGAAGAACCGCGTCCTTGGCGGCCGGTTGCGCATCGATGCCAGCCTTTTCCGGATCGACTGGCGGAACATCCAGCGCCGCATCCAGCTCGCCACCTGCGGCTCCACCATCATCGCCAATCTGGGCTCGGCGAGCAGCACCGGGTTCGAATTGTCGTTGCAGGCAGCGGTCTCGGATCGGCTGAGCGTCGGCGTCAATGCCGGCTATACCGACGCCAGGCTGGAGGCCACGCTGCTCAGCGGCGGCGCCCGCCCGTTCGGCGTGAAGGGCGACAAGCTCGACATTCCGCCATGGAGCGTCGCGCTGTCGGGCGAATATCGCTTCGACGTCAGGGAGGATCGCGACGCCTATCTTCGCGCCGACTATCAGTTCGTCAGCGAGGCGCCCAATCCGAACCTGGCCGTCGTCGGCGTCGATCCGACCATCCTGCGGGGATCGCAGGCCATCAACCAGCTCTCGCTGCGCGCCGGTCTGCAATATCGCGGCGTCGATCTGTCGCTGTTCGTCGACAATGTCCTGAAGTCGCAGCCCATTCTCGGCCGCTCGCGCGACACGCTGGCGTCGTCGCTTTATTATGTCACGACGCTACGGCCGCGCACCGCCGGCCTGACCGCGACCTATCGCTATTGAACGATCGGGGGTGCGCTCCGTGATCGGGCGCACCCCTTTTCCATGTTCGCCGCTCAGCGATCCTGCGAGAGGCCCGCCACCGCCGCATCCAGCGCCGCGCGGCCGGCGGCAAGCATCGCCCTGCGCCACGCAATATCGCGCGGAGCAAGACACGCGTGCATTTCATCGAGGATCGCCGCCGCTGCCGGACCGGTGAAATCGCCGTGCTTCTCAAGCCATTTGCGATTGCGCAGTGCCCCGAAGGCGCGCTCCACCGGCTCGGTGCCGACCTCGAGCGCGGCGACCGTCAGTTCCGCATCGAGGCCGAAATCCCAGATCGATCCGACAAAGGTTCCGACCGGCGCGAAGGGAAAGTCCGCGCTCGGAACCAGGACCAGATTGTCCCACCAGGACGCGGCGCGATACGCGGCGGATCTGGGCGCATTGATGCACAGCATCAGCGCACCTCCGCGATCGCCGAGCCCCGTATGCACATCGATGACCGCGAGCCGCCGGGCACCCTGCGTATAGTCGCGAAGAACCCTGCGCAGCGTGAGATTGGACCAGGCCGGAACATGCCCGCCATAAAGATAGCCGCCGGGCTGGTGATGCTGACCATCGGCGATCGCCCGCACGAAATTCTCGAAGCCCTGCGCTTCGATATAGGCATTCATCGCGGCATCGGCAGCCACGCGAACCTCCCCCTCCAGCGCCGGACAGCAGACGAAGCTCTCGACTTCGTCATAGCGCCGATTGTGCCCGGGCGGGCGGTTGAAATCGAGGAAGTTGCGATTGAGGTCGACGCCTTCCTCATTGTCGCTGCTGGTCCACGCCATGCCATAGGGATTGACGAAGTGGATCAGGAGCAGGCCGGGCCCATCGGCCGGCCAACCGCGCGCGAGGGTGTCGATCTGCACCGCCGAACCGGCATAGCCTTCCACGCCGTGAACCCCCGACGAGATGGCCACGATGTCGGCGGCATTTCTGACGCCGAGATATGCGACATCCATCATCAACGCCTCCCCCAGGGGGCCGTGAGCAGGGCATTGAAGATGCGCGACGTCCGCTCCCGCGGTATGTGCCGCGGCAAGGAAGCGCGCCCGCGCCTCGGTGTAACTTGTCGAGAATGCGTGCGAAACCGCTTCATCCAAATCCATGATGTCTCTCACTTTCCAGCGGCGTGTTCACGAAAGGGCGGCGCCCTGCCTCGATCCGCCTTCATGCGGTGAGCGCACGCGCGCGCCGCGCCAGTTCCTGCTTGTCGATCTTGCCGATGGGAAGTGTCGGCAGATCGGGCTCGATCACGAAAAGCTTGGGGATCTTGTAGTTGGCGAGATGCGCGCGGCAATGCGCGTCGAGTTCCTCGGCACTCACATCGGCGGACGGGTGGACATAAGCGACCCCGACTTCCTGCCAGACCGGATCGGGCCGCGCGACGACGGCGGCCAGCGCCACGGCGGGATGCCGCTCGAGCACGGTCTCCACTTCCCTGGGATAGACATTGTAGCCGCCCGATTTGTACATTTCCTTCAGCCGGCCGACGAGACGATAGCTGCCATCCGGGCGGCGCACCGCCAGGTCGCCGGTGCGGAAAAAGCCGTCCGGCGTGAAGCACGCCGCCGTCGCATCCGGCCGGCGCCAATAGCCGATCAGATTGAGACCGGAGCGCGTCTGCACTTCGCCTTCCGCGCCAACGGCGACTTCGACGCCATCGGCATCGGCCAGCCGGATCTCGACGCCCGGAAAGGCATGGCCGACCGAAGCCGAGAGGATATCGATATCGTCGGTCGGCTCGACGACCGTGATCGCACTGGTCGCTTCGGTCATGCCGTAATTGGTCGCCAGCCTCGGGCAGATCCGCAAGAGGCGCCCGATCATCTCGGCGGGCATCTCCGCCCCTTCCCAAACGATCAGCTGGACCGCCGAGAGGTCGTGATCGCTGAAATCCGGCAGTTCGAGCTGCATCTGGAAGGTGCCGGGAACGGAAATCCAGAATGTGACCGCCTCACGCGCCATCAGCGCCAGGCAGCCGGCCGCATCGAACTGCTCCATGAAGACGACGGTGCCGCCCGCTGCGATGCATGGCAGGACCGTGTCCACGACACCGCCGATATGATTGATCGGAAAATAGCTCAGGACCCGATGCGGATCGAGCGGCCAGAGCCGGTTCTGCGTCACGCAGAATGCGTTGATGCCCGCATGATGCAGGACAGCCCCTTTGGGCGCCCCGGTCGAACCCGACGTATAGACGATCAGGCACGGCATGCGTCCGCCAACGCCCAGCCGGGCCTCCCGAAGCCGCGCGTCGGAGACGCTTGCGCCGGCGCGCAGGAACGCCACCATCGTGTCGGCACCGGGCACCGCGGGGTCGCCGTCGAAAACGACGAGCGTCTCGATTGCCGGAAGATCGGCACACAGGCCGACCAGTTCCCGCTCATAGCTGCGCCCGCCCACCTTGCTGCGGGCAAGAAGCAGCTTCGGCTCGGCATCCTCCAAGACATGCAACAGTTCGGCGCGTTGATATCGGGGATTCAGCCCGACCCAGATCCCGCCGATCGACGCGGTCGCCAGCAGCGCGATCAGAAAATCCGGGTGCGGCGTCTGCAGCGTCGCGACACGATCGCCCCTGACCACCCCGGCCGCGACCATGGCGCGCGCCAGCGCATCCACCGCCGATGCCAGGGCCGAATAGGTCCAACGCCGACCTTCCAGCACGAGCGCGACGGCGTCCGGCCGGGATCGCGCATGCAGGAACAGGAAATCGCTGATGCCGTCTGCGAATCCGTCATCGTCCCGCATGGCTTTCATGCCTCCTGATGGCCTTCGGGCGGCACCCATACCGACAGCCACTCCGCCGCCAATGCCGGTTTCTCACTATTCTCGATCTCGACGGTCACGCCAATCGTCACCTGCACCCGACCTCGCTCATCCGTGCGACGATCGATCAGTTCGAACCGTCCACGCACTGCGCTGCCCGTCGGCACGGGAGAGATTAGCCGCAACCGGTTGAAGCCGTAATTGAGATAATAGCCGGCGGTCGCGACATGCGAACGCCGATCCCGCGGCTGCGCGCTGTGCAGCATATGGGTCAGCAGCGACATGGTGAGGAATCCGAACGCGATCGTACCGCCAAAAGGCGTCTCCGCCCGCGCCCATTCCGGGTCGATATGCATCGGGTCGTCGTCGAGCGTCGCGTCGGCGAAACGATCGATCATCGACTGGGTGACGTTGATCCAGTCCGACACCCCGATCAGGGTGCCCGGCTCGGCGGATAGAAAGGAATTTGTCAGCACTGCTTCGTTCATTATGATTTCCAGTTTGGGAGAAGTAATATGAGATTGATCTCAGTTTTATGCCAAGTCAAGTGCCGGGGGCTCGGACCGGCCCGATGACGTCCGAAAACCCATCCTTCATCGATTTTCTCAAGGACAGGCTGGAGAGGAACCCGCCTCAGCAAAAGGGCGCGCGCACCCGTGAGCGATTGAAGATCGCGGCGGCGGAAGTGCTCGAGGAGAAAGGCTATCTCGCGATCAAGGCTGGAGACGTCGCTGCGCGTGCGGGGGTCGCCGAAGGATCTTTCTATATATATTTCAAGGATAAGACCGATTCGACGATCACCGTCCTGACCACACTCCTCGACGAATTCGTGCTGCTGCCGTCCGAATCGCCGGAGACGTCCGAGCATCCTTTCACCGCGATACGGCGTGCGAACCGGCGATGGATTTCGGTTGCGCGGGCCAATCCGGGCCTGATGCGATGCGTCGTCCAGCTCGGCGACGAGAATGCCGATTTCGCGGCGGTCGTGCAGCGGACGAACCGCGCCTGGTTTGGGCATGTGACCCGCAGCGTCGCACGCCGCCGCGGCGCGATCGACCAGGCCCCGATCCTTTTCGCGGTCTATCTGCTCGGGGCGATGATGGACGAGTTGCTCCGCAAGCTGATCGTTTATCCGGATCGGGATTTTCTTGCGTTATTACAGCAGCTTCATGGTGATGACGACATGATCGCGGACGCGACGAGCGTCATGTGGCTGCGCGTCCTCTATCCGCTCGAACCACTGCCCAAAAACCTGCCCCGCGCGGTCAAGGCATTTGCCGACGCCATCCTGCCCGGGTGATCCCGGCCGCAAAAACCCCCGAAATCCAGCGGCAATGGGGTGGTGGTTGACAAGATCGTAAAATGAGTAAAAGTGAGATGCTTCTCACTTTTGTTCTCGGGGTCGAATCATGCGCATGGCAATGAAGATAAGGTGCTTGGCTTCCGCGGCCTTGCTGACGGTCCAGTTGCCCGCGACCTCCGCGCTTGCCCAGCAGACCGACGACGGCACGGCACAGGATCCGGGCATCGGCGAGATCGTCGTCACGGCCCAGAAAAGAGCGCAGAACGTCCAGGAGGTGCCGCTGAGCATCACCGTGATGGGCGCCGACCAGATCGAAAAGGAGGGTTTTCGATCGTTCCAGGATTATGCGACGCGCGTGCCCAACCTGTCCTTCACGCAGGGCGGATCGAGCCTCGGCGGCCTAGGCCAGGCAATCTCGCTGCGCGGCATCTATGGAGGCAACACGACGGGCGTCTATCTCGACGAAACGCCGCTCCCCGGCAGCGTCGACCCCCAGGTCGTCGACCTCCAGCGCATCGAAGTGCTGCGTGGGCCGCAGGGCACGCTTTATGGCGCGCGTTCGATGGGCGGTACGGTCCGGCTGATCACCCATCAGCCCGATCTGAACGACTTCAGCGGCAGTGGCCACGGCATCATTTCATCCACCCGCAAGGGCGATGTGAACGGCACCGCCGACGGGTCGGTGAACATTCCGCTGGTAACCGACACGCTCGGCATCCGCGCCTTCGGCTTCTGGGATCATCAATCGGGCGTATTCACGCGGGTTCCTTCGGCCGATGCCCCGGTGCAGTATGACCGCCGCGACAATCTCGGCGCGACGCGGCGCTATGGCGGCGCGATCGCGGCCCGCCTGCAGCTTTTCGACAATGCGTTCAGCCTGACGCCGAGAATGGTGCTGCAGCGCACACGGACCAATGCCCAGCCCTATGCCGATGTGAAGGCCGGCAATTTCGTCCAGAAACGCCTGTTCGATCTCGACGATCGCGGCGCCGACGATTGGGAATTGTACAGCCTCACCGGCCGCTACGGCGCCGAATTCGGTGAATTCGTCTCGGTGACCTCCCAGTTCAACCGCGACGTGTCCGACGCCGAGAACGCCTCCGAAGTCATTTCCGCACTGCTGGAATTCACCACGCCTTCGCTTTTCCGTGGATCGAGCCGGGCCCGCACCTTCGCACAGGAATTCCGCTTCACGTCCGACTTCAAGGGCCCGTTTCAGGTTACCGTCGGCGCCTTTTACCAGAGATCGAAGGGCAAGGTGGAAATCCCGCCCAACATCATCGAAGGGCTGGGGGATCTCTACAATTACCGGGCGGACAGCCGGACCACCGAAAAGGCCCTGTACGGCGAAGCCAATCTCGACGTCACCGACGCGCTCCAGCTGATCGCCGGCTTGCGCTATTTCCGGAACAAGGTGGACCTGACGATCAGCCAGGGCGGCGCGGCCGTCGGTGCCGGCGCCGGTACGTTCAGCGAAGTCCAGCGCGAAAGCGGTTTCAATCCGCGGTTCGGAATCAAATACGCGGTCAATGACGACATCAACCTGTTCGCCAATGCGGCCAAGGGTTTTCGTATCGGCGGCGCGAACGGATATTCCGAAAGCGTATGCTCAGCCGACCGGCAGGCGCTGGGCATCAGCGCGGAGGATGCACGCTCCTATGAATCCGATTCGGTGTGGAGCTACGAGGCCGGCGTCAAATCCGCATTCCTGGGTGGCCATCTGGTCGTCAACGCGACCGCATTCCGCGTCGACTGGTCGAACATCCAGCAGAATGTCGCACTCGCCTGCGGCTTCTCGATCGATCAGAATGGCGGAGAGGCGCGCAGCGAGGGCTTCGAACTCGAGGTGCAGGCCAGGCCCGCGGACGGCTTGGTGCTGGGTACAGGCATAGGCTATACCAATGCGCGGATCACCGACCCCGGCAAGCTTTCGGTTCTCAAATCGGGCGCGCGTATCCAGCAAGTGCCCCGCTGGAACCTGACCGCTTCGGCCGATTATGATTTCGCGCTGGGCAAATTGCCGCTGACCTTCCACGGCGACGTTTCCCATGTCGGCAGCAGCCTCAGCCGCAGCAACCTGCTGACCGGCCGCATCCGCCCGGCCTATGAGCTCGCCAATCTGCGCCTGGGTACCGATTTCGAGCGCTTCACCGTCACGCTCTTCGTCGAAAACGTCTTCAACACGATCGCCAACCTGGCCGATGTTCCACCACTCGCGATCGAGGATCCCGATCGCCCACGGATCGCGGCGGGGCGCCCCCGCACGATGGGGATCGATGTGCGGGCAAAGTTCTGAGCGCGGTGCATCAGACTGGCCTTTGAAACCAGAGCAACGGGATTATTCGCGTGATTGGACGTCAGATTCTTCGATTCCGGCCATATCTGGCCGCCGGGGTCGCGCTCGGCCTGATGAGCGGCGCGACCGGCGTGATGGCAAGCCCCGCGCCCGACGCCGCGGCGCGCCTGAGCAAGGCCATGCCCTTCACGAGCGGCAAGCTGCGCAGGAAAGTGCGCAACCACGCGATCAAGGTGAACTGGACAGGTTCCGGCGACAGCTTCTGGTTTCGAAACGAACGGGCGGACGGCAGCGAATATCTGCTGGTCGACGCATCCACCGGCGCCCGCCGCCCCGCCTTCGATCATCAGGCGCTGGCGGCGGCGCTCGGCAAGGCGACCGGTGAAGCGGTCGAGGCCAACAACCTTTCACTGACATCGCTCACGCTTTCGGACGATCCCCGGCAGCTGACCGTGGGAATAGAGGATGCGCGCTTTCGCTGCGATCTCGCAAAGATATCATGCATTCCCAGCACCGATGCGGATCAGCCCGGCAACCTGGTTCTGTCGCCCGACGGCAGGAACGCCGTCTTTCGGCGCGACAATGATCTCTGGCTGCGCGAGCTTTCCTCCGGCCAGGAACGGCAACTGACGCACGATGGCGTCGAGAATTTCGCCTATGGCGATACCGACGCCTATATCGACGAGGCCAAGGTCGACCTCCGCCGCGCCGGCGTGCCGTCGCCGCTGCTGGGCGTTCACTGGTCCCCTGATGGCCGTTATATATTGGGGCTTCGGCAGGATCTGCGCGCCGTGCCCGCGCGCCTGGTCCTCACCGAATATCTTCCCCCCGACCGGACGGATCCGGTGATGCATGTCCGTCATGCGGCGGTTCCCAGCGATCCGCAGCGCGCCGACAGCGCCATGACGATCATCGACGTCCGCGCCGGCACCGCGACGCCCGTCAAGCTCGACCCGCAATCGATCAACGACTGGGCCCTGCCCTATTTCACGCTGGGCGGCTTCATCCGCTGGGACGCGGCCAGCGACGCCGCCTTCATCATCTCCGCCAACCGGGGCGGCACACGCTACCGCCTCACCCGGATCGCCACGAAAACCGGCGAGGTTCGCGACGTGGTGACCGAAACCGGCCGCTTCAGCGTTCGCCTCAACCCCTATGATTATGCGCGCCCCAATGTTCATGTCCTGAAGAGCGGACGCGAGGCAATCTGGTATTCCGAACGCGACGGCTGGGGGCATCTGTATCTTTACGACGTCGCCACCGGCGCCGTGAAGCGCCAGCTGACCAAAGGGCCGTGGGTGGTCGCCGATCTGGTGCGGGTCGACGAGGCGAACCGGCAGGTCTATTTCACCGCGACCGGCCGCGAGCAGGGACGCAATCTCTATTATCGCCATCTGTACCGGGTCGGTCTCGACGGCGGGACGCCGCAACTGCTGACGCCCGAAGACGCCGACCACGAATTCGACGCGGATCAGGATTTCTGGGAAGGGCCGCGGCCCGGATCGGATTTTTCCCCCAGCGGCCGCTATTTCGTCGACAGCTTCTCGACCGCGACGGCGCCCGCCAAATTCGTCATCCGCGCGGCATCCGGCAAGCTGGTGAGCAAGCTGGCCGAAGCCGACGACAGCGCCTTGCGCGCCACCGGCTGGACGCCGCCCGAGCAATTCACCGTCAAGGCCGCGGACGGCAAGACCGATCTTTACGGCGTCATCTACAAGCCGATCGATTTCGATCCGAACAAGATATATCCGGTGATCGAACAGACCTATCCGGGGCCGCAGGGCAAATTCGCGCCCTCAACCTTCCGCGGCTATTTCGATTATATGCAGCCCCAGGCAACCGCCGAGCTCGGCTTCATCGTGGTCTATCTTGACGGGCGCGGCACGGCCTATCGATCGCGCGAATTCCGCGATGTGTTTCGCGGGACCGAGGATCCCTTCGGATCGACCGATCATGCGGCGGCGCTACGCAATCTGGGCAAGACGCGGCCCTATCTCGATCTCGATCGTGTCGGCATCACCGGCCAGTCCTTCGGCGGATACGGCTCGCTCAGATCGATGCTGCTCCACCCCGATCTCTACAAGGCGGGCGTATCGAGCGTCGGCCCCGGCGAATGGATCGATTTCCCCGGAGACACGAGCAACGAGCGCTTCTTCGGCGTGCCCTCGCAATCCAAACAGGCGCGCGACTATTTCGATCTCATCAGCAATGTCCGCCTGGCCGACCGGCTGAAGGGCAATCTCCTGCTGATCTATGGCGGGATCGACGAGATCGTGCCCATGCGGTCGGGCTTCAAGATGATCGATGCGCTGGTCCGCGCGAACAAGCAATTCGATCTGCTCATCGTCCCCGACTCTCCCCACCATGTGGCCGCCGAGCCTTACGGCGTGGAACGCACCATGCGCTTCTTCATGGACCATCTCGGCGGCCCGCGGCCCCGCTGATCGCGGGCGGGAAAATCCGCCCGGTACAGCGGCATGGAGCGGACGTGCGAACCGCCTCCATCCGCTGGGCCACGCCGGCAAGATGCCACGGCATGGGACTCGATATCGTGAAATCCTGGTTCATTACCGGCGCGTCATCCGGGCTTGGCTTGAAGATCGCCCGGCTGGCGCTGGCCCGTGGCGACAATGTCGTCGCCACTGCCCGCCGCAGATCCGCGATCACCAAGGCTATGGGCAGCCGCCGCAACCTGCTTGCGCTGCCGCTCGACACGACCGACGGCACACAGGCCCGAGCCGCGATCGCAACGGCAGTCGCGCGTTTCGGCGCAATCGACATATTGATCAACAATATCGGCGCCGCTTCCCCGGACGCGGCCGACAAGGGCGACGACGACGACAAGGGGCGCATTTTCCGTACCAATGTACTGGGCTTGCTGACGACCACGCGCGCCGCCTTGCCTCATATGCGCGCGCGCCGTTCGGGCCACATCCTGAACATCTGCTGTGTCGATGACGATCATACCGGCTCTGCCTCCGGAGCCTGCGACGCGGCTAGGTTCGCAGTCGAGGAGGTCTCCGAATCCCTGCTCGCCGATCTGGCGTCGCGCGACATTCAACTCACTGTGGTGGCGCCCGGACTGTGCCACAGCGTTTTTCCCGATGCCGGCTCGCCCAATATCGATCTCGACAGGCTGGCACGGCTGTTGGTGAGGTTCACCGACGGACGCTCCAGCCTGGGCCGCCATGCGAAGAGCGGTTCGCGTCAGACCGGCAGCGCCGCCATATAGTCCTCTATTCGAGCGCCTCCGGGATATCGTAACCCCATTCCCGATAATTGCTGACGATGACCTTCGACATCGTCCTCAGGTCGATCGAGCTGTCGTCAATTCTCCGGCTCAGGATGATGGGTGACGTCGCGGGCTCGACAAGATCGCGATACACGACATCCTCGGTCCGCGATCGCCGAACCGATTCCGGCACGATCGCAATGCCCTCCTCCGCCGCGACCAGACCGATCGCGATCTGAAGCTCGCGGGCTTCATGCGCGATCTGCGGTTCGATCGCATGATCCCTGAGCAATGAAATCACCTGGTCGGCATAGCTTGGCCGTGGCGCACGCGGGTAGAGGATGAAGGGCTCACCCGCGAGCTCGCGAAGCGAAACCGCGCCCTCACCGGTTGCAAGCCGATGGCCCGCCGGCAAGGCGGCGACGAGGCGTTCGTGACGCAGCACCGTACGGCTCACCGCGGGGTCCTCGAACCGTATCCGTCCAAAGCCGACATCGATCCGCCGTTCCTTCAGCGCCGTGATCTGATCGAGCGTGCTGCTTTCGACCAGCACCAGCTCGACATCGGGCGCTTCCATTCGAAAGGCCCGGATGAGCTCCGGAAGCCGGGCATAGATCGTCGATGCGACGAAACCGATCGTGAAACGCCGCCGCTCGTTCGCAGCGGCGGACTGCATCATCGATCGCATGCTTTCGACCCGATCGAGCACCTGCTTGGCCTGCTCATGGAACAGGCGGCCGACGGGTGTGAGACGGAGCGGCCGCACGGTCCGGTCGAACAGGTCCGCGCCGAACTCCTCCTCGAGCTGCCGGATCGACCGGCTCAACGGCGGTTGCGCCATGTTCAGGCGCTCCGCGGCGCGATTGAAATTCCGTTCGGCCGCAAGCGTGACGAAATATTGGAGCTGACGCAGGTTCATTCCGATACTTTACAGGTATTCTCATCGCACCCAAATGGTCTTTGAGTATGGCTCTCACCGCGCTTACCCCATCAGCGAATACCGGTTTGGCTGAGGGTGCATCACATGGCGAAGATCGCGGCAGTCGATACCTGCATCGTCGATATTCCAACGATCCGCCCGCATGTTCTGGCGATGGCGACCATGTCCCGCCAGTCGATCGTCCTCGTCCGGCTGCGCAGTTCGGATGGTCTCGAAGGTGTCGGCGAAGGGACGACGATCGGGGGGCTCAGCTATGGCGAAGAGAGTCCTGAAAGTATCAAATCGGCGATCGATACCTATATCGCGCCGATCCTGTCGCATTGCGATCCGGAGCGGGTCGCCGAAACGATGGCAGTGATCGGCCGGTCGGTGAAAGGCAATCATTTCGCCAAATGCGCCGTCGAGACCGCGCTGCTGGATATGGCGGGCAAGCGCCTCGGCATTCCCGTGTCCGAACTGATCGGCGGCGGCCGGGTGCGAGACACGCTTCCAGTCGCATGGACGCTGGCCAGCGGCGATACCGCGCGCGACATCGAAGAGGCCGAGGAAATGCTCGCCACGCGCCGCCACAACATCTTCAAGCTCAAGATCGGCAAGCGCAGCGTCGAGGCGGACGCGCAACATGTCGGCGCGATCTGCCGCGCGGTCGAGGGGCGGGCCAGCGTCCGCGTCGACGTCAATCAGAACTGGTCGGAAGCACAGGCGGATCGCGGCATGGCACTGCTTCGCGACGCGGGGGTCGATCTCGTCGAGCAGCCGATCGCCGGCGGCGCTGTACCGGCGCTCGCACGCCTGGCATCGCGCCACATAGTGCCGATCATGGCGGATGAGGCCCTGCACGGTCCGCGAACGGCTTTCGCGCTCGCATCGGCCGCAGCCGCACAGGTCTTCGCGGTGAAGATCGCGCAATCGGGCGGGCTGCACGCCGCCGCGCAGGTTGCCGGCATCGCCTCGGCCGCCGGGATAGGCCTTTATGGCGGCACGATGCTCGAAGCCGGAGTCGGCACGATCGCCTCGGCGCATCTCTTCGCGACGTTCGCGACGCTCGAATGGGGAACCGAGCTGTTCGGGCCGCTGCTGCTGACCGAGGAGATACTGGCCGAGCCGATCGCCTATCGCGATTTCTCGATGCCCGTTCCCACCGGGCCCGGCCTCGGGATCACGCTCGACGAAGCCAAGGTCGCATTCTTCCGCCGCGATCGCACCGCACCTACGCTCCACGCCGTTTCGGGAGGCGCCTGAACGATGCTCTACATGGTCGAAATGGACGTGAACATTCCACCCGGCTTCGACGCCGACGAGGCTGCGCGCCTGAAAGCCGCGGAAAAGGAGCGCTTTCAGCAATTGCAGGCAGCCGGAACCTGGCGTCACATCTGGCGCGTCGTCGGTCGCTACGCGAATGTCAGCATCTTCGACGTCGAGAGCAACGCCCAGCTCCATGACCTTCTGATAGGGCTGCCGCTCTATCCCTTCATGACGATCCGCGTGACCGCACTTTGCCGGCATCCCTCGTCGATGCACGACGACGACCGCTGACCGGCGCCGCAACAACAAGATCAGGAGAGACATTATGAACGAGAATTTCGTGAAGACGGCGGCGGTGCAGCAATTGCTCGATCGCGCGGCAGGGCTTGATGGAGCCGATGGCGATCCTCGCCTGAAGTCGATCCTGCGCGACCTGCTCGAAGCCATGATGACGATCATTGTGCGCCACGATGTCAGCGAGAGCGAATTCTGGTCTGCCGTCACCTATCTGCAGAACGGCGCAGGCGAATTCGGCCTGATCGTTCCCGGCGTCGGCCTCGAGCATTTCCTCGACCTCTATATGGATGCGAAGGATGCGGAGGCCGGGCGCAACGGCGGAACGCCGCGCACGATCGAGGGCCCGCTTTATGTCGAAGGCGCCCCGATCGTCGAAGGCAATGTCGACCTGAGCGAGGATCCCGACGACACCGACACCCTCCACATGACCGGTCGCGTGACCGGCCCCGACGGCGAGCTCGTCCAGGATGTGATGCTCCATGTCTGGCACGCGAACTCGAAGGGTTTCTACTCGCATTTCGACCCGACGGGTGAGCAATCCCCCTTCAACAATCGCCGCCGCATCAAGCTGGGCCCGGACGGGCAATATGCATTCCGCTCGAAGATGCCCAACGGCTACAGCGTCCCCCCCGGCGGGGCGGCCGAAACGCTGATGCAGGCGCTTGGCCGGCACGGCAACCGCCCGGCCCATGTCCACTTCTTCGTCGAAGCGCCGGGCTATCGGACGCTGACCACCCAGATCAATTTCGGTGACGATCCCTTTGCGGCGGACGACTTCGCCTTCGGCACGCGCGAAGGGCTCCTGCCCGTTCCGAGCCGCCAGGGTGACACGGCCTATATCGCGTTCGATTTCGAACTGCAGCGGTCCAGCGAAAAGGACGATGAGGCATTCTCGGCGCGGAGGCGCGCTGCCGTCGAGTGATCGGCAAGAAGGACGAAAACATGGCTACTGCATTGCGGCACCGTGTGGCCACCGCCGTGGTCGAAGACGAGACGGCAGGCGTTTTCCGCTGCCGGCGGGACGCATTCACCGACCCTGCGCTCTTCGAACTCGAAATGACGCATATCTTCGAGAGCAACTGGGTCTACCTCGCCCATGAAAGCCAGGTTGCGGCGGCCAACGATTTCTTCACGACCTGGATCGGCCGGGTACCGGTCGTGCTGACCCGCGCCAGGGACGGATCGATCAATGCGCTGGTCAACGCCTGCTCGCACCGTGGCGCCAAATTATGCCGCCGCAAACGCGGCAACCAGCCGCTCATGGTCTGTCCCTTTCATGGCTGGAGCTTCAAGATCGACGGCAGCTTGCTCCGCGCGAAGGATGCAAGCTCCGGAGCCTATCCCGACAGTTTCGACCGTGACGGCTCGCACAATCTGGCGCGCGTCGCGCGCTTCGAGAATTATCGCGGATTTCTGTTCGGCAGCATGAACCCCGATGTCCTTCCCCTGGAGGACCATCTCGGGGAGACGCGCGTCATCATCGACCAGATCGTCGATCAGGCGCCGGAAGGCCTCGAAATCCTCACCGGCAATTCGACCTATCTCTTCGACGGCAACTGGAAGCTCCAGATGGAGAATGGTTGCGACGGCTATCATGTCAGTTCGGTGCACGCCAATTACGCCTCGACGATGACCCGCCGCGCCGAGGGCGGTACGAAGGCCGTCGATGCCGATGGCTGGTCGAAGGCGGTCAGCGGCGTCTACGGCTTCGAGCGCGGCCATATCCTTTTGTGGACGCGCGTGCTCAATCCGGAGGTTCGCCCGATCTGGTCCCAGAAGGATGCGCTCGAACGTCGCCTGGGCACGGAACGGACGGACTTCATCGTGACGCAGAGCCGCAATCTGGCGCTTTACCCCAACGTGTTCCTGATGGACCAGTTCTCGACGCAGATCCGGGTGGTCCGGCCGGTCAGCGTCGACCAGACCGAAGTCACCATCTATTGCTTCGCCCCCAAGGGCGAGAGCGCCGAGAACCGCGCCACGCGCATCCGCCAATATGAGGATTTCTTCAACGTGTCCGGCATGGGCACGCCCGATGACCTGGAGGAATTCCGCGCGTGCCAGTCATCCTATTCGGGCACGGGCGCGCTTTGGAACGATCTGAGCCGCGGCGCGCGGCGCTGGATCGCCGGCCCCGACGAGAATGCCAGGGCGATGGGCATGAATCCGCTGCTTTCGAGCGAGCGCAGCGAGGATGAAGGCCTGTTCGTCAGGCAGCATGCCTATTGGGCGGAGACGCTTCTCGCCGCGATCGACAGGGACGCGCCGGCGACGTTGCCGGAGGCTGCGGAATGAGCGCGGACTATCAGGCGATCTGCGACTTCCTCTATCGCGAGGCCCGCTTGCTCGACGACCGGCAATGGGGGGAATGGCTGGAATGCTATACCGACGATGCCGAATTCTGGATGCCGGCTTGGACAGACGATGACACGCTGACCGAACATCCCCATAGCGAGATTTCGCTGATCTATTATCCCAACCGGCAGGGCCTCGAAGATCGCGTGTACCGGCTCAACACCGGTCGCTCGGCAGCGAGCTCGCCCGAACCGCGCACCAGCCATTCGGTGGCGAATGTCGAAATCGTCGAGCGTCGCGGGAACCAGGTCGACATTCGCTACAACTGGCACACACTGAGCCACCGGATGCAGCAGACCAGCCAGTTCTTCGGCACCAGTTTCTGCACGATCGACTTGTCGGGCCCCGCTCCCCGGATCGGCCGTAAGAAGGTCGTGCTGAAAAACGACTATATCCACCAAGTCATCGATATCTATCACGTCTGATGGCAAGCGCGCCGATCTTCCCCCGACGCTTTGCCGGCAAGGTGATGCTGGTCACCGGCAGCGCCCAGGGCATCGGTGCCGGCATTGCCGTGCGCGCGGCGCAGGAAGGCGCAAGCCTGATGCTCATCGACCGCTCCGACACCGTCTCGGAGATCGCCGCGCGGATCGGCGCGGCCGGCGGCGTTGCGCATGTCTTTACATGCGACCTCGAAACCTATGAAGGCGCGCGCGACGCGATCGCGGCGACGATGGAGACGTTCGGCCGTATCGACATTCTGGTGAACAATGTCGGTGGCGCGATCCGCATGCGGCCATTCGCGGAATTCGAGCCGGAACAAATCGATGCCGAAATCCGCCGCTCGTTGATGCCGACGCTTTATTGCTGCCACGCCGCCCTTCCCGCCATGCTGGCCGCGGGCAAGGGCACGATCGTGAATGTCTCGTCCAACGCGACGCGCGGCATTCACCGGCTGCCCTATTCCGCGGCGAAGGGTGGAGTGAACGCCCTCACCCAGAGCCTGGCGATGGAATATGCGTCGGCCGGAATACGCGTCGTCGCGACCGCTCCGGGCGGGACCGAAGCGCCGCCGCGGCGCGTGCCGCGCAACCCCGATGGCAACGATGCGCGCGAGCGGCAATGGATGGATGAGGCCGTCGCGCAGGTGACCGGATCGACATTCCTCAAACGCTATGGATCGCTCGACGAACAGATCGCGCCGATCCTGTTCCTCGCTTCCGATGAAGCAAGCTACATCACCGGCACGATCGTGCCCGTGGCCGGTGGCGACCTGGGTTAGTTGAAAAGGCATCACATGACGAAGATCTTCGAAACCCCCACCGACGCGCTTGCGGGCGCGCTGTTCGACGGCATGACGATCATGTCCGGCGGCTTCGGCCTGTCGGGCAATCCCGAAAGCCTGATCCCGGAAATCCGCAAGGCCGGGGTGAAGGGCCTGACGATCATCTCCAACAATGCCGGCGCCGATGGTTTCGGACTGTGGATGCTGCTCGAAAGCCGGCAAGTGAAGAAGATGATCTCGTCCTATGTCGGCGAGAACAAGCTGTTCGAGCAGCAATATCTCTCGGGTGAACTCGAGCTCGAGCTCAATCCGCAGGGCACGCTTGCCGAGCGCATCCGCGCCGGCGGCGCGGGCATTCCCGCTTTCTACACCAGCACCGGCGTCGGTACCGTCGTCGCCGAGGGCAAGCCCGTCGAAACCTTCGAGGGCAAGGACTATGTCCGCGAAACCTGGCTGCGCGCCGACCTCGCGATCATCAAGGCGTGGCGCGCCGACACCGAAGGCAATCTGATGTTCCGCAAGACCGCGCGCAACTTCAATCCGAACATGGCGACCGCCGCGCGGCTGACCGTGGTCGAGGTCGAGGAGATCGTCGAGGCGGGCGCGCTCGATCCGGACTGCATCCACACGCCGGGCATCTATGTCGATCGCATCATCCTCTCGACGATCAACGAAAAGCGGATCGAGAAACTCACCACACGCCCCCGGGAGATGGCATGATGCCCTGGACTCGCGATGAGATGGCCGCGCGTGCGGCCCGGGAACTGCAGGACGGATTCTACGTCAACCTCGGCATCGGCATTCCGACGCTCGTTGCCAACCATGTGCCCGAAGGGCTCAAGGTCACGTTGCAATCTGAGAACGGCATGCTCGGCATCGGCCCCTTTCCCTATGAAGGCGAGGCGGACCCGGATCTGATCAACGCGGGCAAGCAGACGATCACTGCGCTGCCGACTTCAAGCTTCTTTTCCTCCGCCGACAGTTTCGCGATGATCCGTGGCGGCCATATCGACATGGCGGTGCTCGGCGCGATGGAGGTGGCGTCGAACGGCGATCTCGCGAACTGGACGATCCCGGGAAAGATGGTGAAGGGCATGGGCGGCGCAATGGACCTCGTCGCCGGCGTCAAGCGCGTCGTCGTCGTCATGGACCATGTCTCGAAGGATGGCGCCCCGAAGATCCTTCAGGCCTGCACCTTGCCGCTGACCGGCAAAGCCGTGGTCGACATGGTGATCACCGATCTCGCGGTGTTCGCCATCGACAAGGACGCCGGATCGATGCGCCTCGTCGAGCTGGCGCCCGGGGTGGGTCTCGATGAGGTCATCGCAAAAACCGGCGCGCCTTTCGACCATCGTGCATCGGCGGAAGCGGCGGCGGCCTGACATGCCATTCACCGATGTGCCGGGCGCCCGGCTCTACTGGAAACGCGAAGGCCGCGACGAGGGCCCAGCCCTGCTGCTGCTCAATTCGATCGGCACCGACATGGGGCTTTGGGACATGGTCGTCCCGACGCTGCGCGACCGTTTCGCGATCCTCCGAATCGACACGCGCGGCCATGGCGCATCGCGTGCCGAACCAGGCGATTATTCGCTCGCCCTGCTCGCGAGCGACGTGATCTCCGTCGCCGATGCGGCCGGGTTCGACCGTTTCGCGCTTGCCGGCGTGTCGCTCGGCGGCATGATCGGCATGGAGCTTGCTTTGCGCGAGCCGGCTCGCGTCGCGAAGCTCGCGCTGATCTGCACATCCGCAGCCATGGACAAGGCGGCCTGGGAAGCGCGGGTCGCGACGGTGCGCCGCGACGGCATGCCGGCGATCGCGGCGCTCGCCATGGGGCGCTTCCTCTCCGATCAATTCCGGGTGGCCGAACCCGGCATAAGCGAAACCCTGCTTCGCCAGCTTCTCGCGATGGATGCCGAAGCCTATGCGGGCTGCGGCGCCGCGATCCGCGACATGGACCTGGCCGATCGCATCGGTGGCATCACCGCGCCGACCGTCGTGGTGACGGGATCGCGCGACAGCTCGACGCCGTTCGCCGGGCACGGCGACCTGATGCTCGCCCACATTGCTGGCGCGGTCCATCTCGATCTCGAGGCGGCACATCTCGCCCCGCTCGAAGCGCCGGACGATCTGGCCCGCAGCCTCATTGCCTTTCTGGACGGGTGAACGCCCTCACGAAGCGGCATCGGCGTTCACATCGAACCGCACACCCTGCGCCAGCGGCAGGGTGCGGCCGTAATTGATGGCATTGGTCTGACGCCGCATATAGGCCTTCCAGCTGTCCGAACCGCTCTCACGCCCGCCGCCGGTTTCCTTCTCGCCGCCGAACGCGCCGCCGATCTCGGCGCCCGAAGTGCCCATATTGACGTTGGCGATGCCGCAATCGGAGCCCGCGGCCGACAGGAATTGCTCGACCTCGCGCATGTCAGTGGCGAAGATCGACGAGGAGAGTCCCTGCGGCACGCCATTCTGCAGCGCGACCGCTTCGTCGAACGTGCGATATTTCAGCACGTACAGGATCGGCGCGAAGGTTTCCTCACGGACGCAGGCCGCCTGTTCCGGCATCTCGACGAGGGCCGGCCGCGCATAGAAGGACGCATCGCCGTTGACGTCGACGCGGCCACCGCCATGCACGGTTCCGCCGGCGGCCCGCGCCGCGACGATCGCGCGCTCCATCGCCGCGAACGCATCGCCGTCGATCAGCGGTCCGACCAATGTCTCGGGCGCGCGCGGGTCGCCGATGACGATGGTCCGGTAGACATCGGCCAGTTTCGGGATCAGCCGATCATAGACATCTTCATGCACGATCAGGCGGCGGAGCGTCGTGCAGCGCTGGCCGGCCGTGCCCATCGCCCCGAACGCGACCGCGCGCAATGTCAGGTCGAGATCCGCCGAAGGGGTTACGATCGACGCATTGTTGCCGCCGAGTTCGAGGATCGACTTGCCGAAACGCCGGGCGACGCGTTCGCCGACGATGCGGCCCATGCGTGTCGATCCGGTCGCCGAGATGACGGGAAGCCGGATGTCGTCGACGAGCAATTCGCCGAGTTCGCGGCCACCGATGACCAACCCCGCAAGCCCCGCGGGAGCATCTTCACCGAATTTCCGGAGCGCGCGCGCGACGATCGCCTGGACCGCGATCGCGGTCAGCGGCGATTTCTCCGAGGGTTTCCAGACCACGCTGTCGCCACAGACGAAAGCGAGCGCGGCATTCCAGCTCCAGACGGCAACCGGGAAATTGAACGCGGAAATGACGCCGACCGGGCCGATCGGATGCCATTGTTCGGTCAGACGATGGTCGCCACGCTCGGACGGCATGCAGAGACCATAAAGCTGGCGCGAGAGGCCGACCGCGAAGTCGCAGATGTCGATCATCTCCTGCACTTCGCCGAGACCTTCGGACAGCGCCTTGCCGACTTCGAGCGAAACCAGGCGCCCGAGATCCTGTTTCGCATGACGAAGTTCCTCGCCGAGCAGGCGGACGAACTCACCGCGCCGAGGTGCGGGCACGCGACGCCATGCGAGAAAGGCGGCTTGCGCAGCGGCGATCACGGCCTCGGCCTGTGCGGGCGTCGTTTCGCTCAGCTCGGCAATCACGTCGCCGGTGATCGGCGAACGGACGGTGAGCGTTCCGCCTTGGAGAAGTGCTGGATCGACGTCCATCTTCACCAGGAGGTCGCGGGTTTCGATGGCAAGCGCATTGGTCATCTGATGGTCCTTGAATGGCTATTGCTGGAATCGGGAGGTGGTGAAGTGCGCCAGCTGTGCGCCGGCTTCGTAAAATGCCGCGCGGGCCGATCGGAACGGCGCTTCGCGCAAATCGGTCAGCGGCAGCGGGAAGTCTTCGAGCACGATTTCGCCCAGCACCAGACGCGCAAGGTCTCGGCCGAAAGTCGTACCCGGCGCGATGCCGCGGCCATTAAAACCGCCGATCGACACCATGTTGCGCCCGCGCCGATGCAGGCGCGGCATCGCGTCGCCGGTCATTCCGATCATGCCGTACCAGCAATGTTCGAAACTGACGGGGCCAAGCCGGGGAAACAGGCGCGCAAGCTCACGCTTGCCCCAATCGATATGGATGCGCTTGCCGCCGTGTCGCAATGCGCCGACGCTCCCGAAGATCAGGCGGCCGCGGCGGTCGAGACGGAATGATGACAGGATGGATTTCGTGTCCCAGGCGCCCTGGCGTTCGGGCAGGATTTCCGACAATTGATCCTCGCTCAACGGCCGGGTCGCGAGGTTGAAATAGGGCAGCATGACCTGCTCGCGCTTGAGGGCCGAACAACCCGCGCCCGAATAGGCGTCGGTCGCCAGGATCACCCAGGGCGCAGTGACGCTTCCGCTCGGGGTTGTTACCTTCCATGCGGAACCGAGATCCTCATAAGCGAGGGCCGGCGTTTGTGTGTGAATGCGGGCACCTTCGCGGATCGCACGGTCGGCAAGCCCACGGACATAAGCGAGGGGCTGGATCGTTCCGGCGCGGCGATCGAGCAATGCGCCCATATAGGCGCGACTGCCGACCAGGCGCTCGGCCGCCCCGGCGTCGAGCAGTTCGACGTCGGCGCCACGCGCCTGCCATTGCCGCGCACGCTCCGCAATCTCGGCAAGCCCCTTGCGCCCGACCGCGCAGTGCAGCGTACCCCGCGACACGGCCTCGCAATCGATCCCCAGACGTTCGACCAGATCGAAGACGAGGCGCGGCGCTTCGCCAAGTTGGGTGAGCAGGCGTTCGCCATAGGTGTCGCCCAGCGATGCCAGAAGGTCGTGGGGCATCACCCACATGCCGGCATTCACCAGCCCGACATTGCGACCGGATCCGCCAAAGCCGATTTCGCGGGCTTCGAGAATGATCGCCGACCGGCCCGCGCTTGCCAGATGATATGCGGCCGAGCATCCCGTGAAGCCGCCACCGACGATCGCGACATCGGCCGTCATATCGGACGACAGCGATTGGGTTGGTGGAGCGGCAGGTGCCGACGCCTCCCACAATCCGTGGCTGTGCGGATCCCCATTCATGCGACGATCTGATCCCCCGCCCCCAATTGACAGAGGCATAATTCATGCCGATTGGGAATTACCATTCAGGAAATCCGGCAATCAAACGAGGATTTCGACTGAGTTGGTTCCATATTGGAATGACCCATGATCCCCCGACGTTTTCTTCCCCCGACTGCGCTGCTCTCTGCGTTCGAGGCGGCGGCGCGCACGCAAAGCTTCACGCTTGCGGCACGCGAATTGTCGCTGACGCAGAGCGCGGTCAGCCGGCAGATCCGCGCCCTGGAAGAGATGCTGGGGGCGCCCCTGTTCCATCGCGAAAAGCAGAAAGTCCATCTGACGCTGGCCGGCAATGCCTATGTCCGCGAAGTCCGCGATGCGCTGAACCGGATTTCCAACGCCACATTGGGCTTCAGGGCGAACCCGGGCGGGAGTTCCCTGCACATTGCCGTATTGCCGCTCTTCGGTGCGCGCTGGCTCACCCCAAGGCTGCCGCGTTTCCTGTCGGAGCATCCCGAGATCACCGTCAATCTGGCCACGCGGATCATCCCGTTCGACTTCCGCTTCGACACGGTCGATGCCGCGATCCATTTCGGCCAGCCCGAATGGCCCGGCGCCGGGCTGGATTTCCTGATGGACGAGACACTGGTGCCCGCCTGCAGTCCGGCGCTGATGGCGCGCATGGCCTGCACCGGCCCTGCGGATCTCGTGCACGCGCCGCTGCTTCATCTCGTTTCCCGCCCCAATGCCTGGGAACGCTGGTTCGTCGCGATGGGCGTGGACCCCGGCGAAGTCCATGGCATGCTGTTCGACCAGTTCGCCCTCGTCATCGAGGCCGCCCGCGCCGGGCTCGGCATAGCGCTTCTGCCGGAACGGCTGATCGAACGGGAACTGGTTCGAGGGGACCTCGTCAAGCCTGTCGATGGCGCCTATCTGAGCCCCGAGGGCTATTATCTGGCATGGCCCGACACGCACGAAAACCACCCGCCGCTCGAGGCATTCAGAGCGTGGATCGGCCGGGAGATAAGGATGATCTCTTCCGACTGAACGTCTCCGCGCTGCTAGCCGGAGAGTGCAGCCGCCGACCCAGATCGGACCTATAATGGCCGTTCGTCCCAGCATTGACGCTTGGTTTCACTGCTTTTCTCAAGCCGATTCGCGAACGGGCAGCGCCGGGCCGGTCGGCGAGGCGAGACGAAGCCGGGACGGAGCAGATTGCGGCCCCTCCTGCCGGGCAATTCGCCCAGCCCGGTTTTCGGCGATCGGCGGCGCGCCCGACGGTATTTGGCAATTTGGTCCATTTTGGATAGGACCGCGACCGCCCCGAGAAACTGCGCCCCACAAGGAGCTGGACATGTCCGACGTCGATATCGAATCCAACGCCGAAGCAGACCCCATCAATACGGTCGAACTTGCCGCCGACCTGACCATGGCATGGTTGTCGAACCCCAATACCAGAGCCGGCGCGGACGATGTCCCGACCTTCCTCAAGTCCATGCATGGCGCCGTCACGGAGCTGGTTGCGGCCCAGACGCCGGCGCCGTCGCCCGTCCAGGCGCAGCCCGACTATCAGCCCGCAGTCACGGTCAGGAAATCGCTGGCGTCGAAGGATCACATCATCTCGCTGATCGACGGCAAGCCCTATCGCACGCTGCGCCGCCATCTTTCGACCAACGGCCTGACCCCCGAACAATATCGCGAGCGTTTCGGCCTGAAGCCCGATTATCCCATGGTCGCAGAGACCTATTCGGAAGCGCGCCGCGCGATGGCCAAGAAGATCGGCCTGGGCCGCAAGCCCGGTCAGAAGGCTCCGGCCAAGGCCGCCCCGAAGGCCGCCACGTCCGGGACCGGCGGGCGCAAGACCGCGACCGCGGCCAAGAAGGCCGCGCAGAAGCATCTGAGCGGCGAAGCCTGACCGACATGGTGATCGCCCCGGCTGGTCCGGGGCGATCACCACCCGGCATCCGTCATCCCGGCGCGGGGATGGATCCGGCGGCATCGTCAGCCGGGATCAATGACCCTCGTTCGCCGTCGGGTCCGCACGACGCGGATAGTCAGACGGCAGCGGCGCCATCCCCGGCCAGCGCACCGGGGCATCGGAGCGCATCGCTTCGCCGACATCGCTCCAAGGCGCGATATGGACGGTGCGCATGTCGCGCCGCATGATCAGCCAGCCTTCGCCGGTGCGGACATAATCGTCCTGATAGCGCACCGCGCCGAACAGCGACTGACCGCCCAGCACCAGTTCGAGATGCGCGCCGATCAGGCCCGTGGCATGATCGGCGTCGGCGAAACTGTAGAGCGCATAATTGGGCGTGTGCACCGTGAGCCCCATATGGGCGCGGGCGCCGGCGATGAAATCGACGATGCCCTGCCGGCCGGTGGCGTTGATCATGCCCGACGATGCGAAACTCGCATGTTCGGCGAAGCTCGCGCCGACGCCCTGGAGATCGTCGCCGTCGGCGGCGAGGAAATAACGCACGACAAGATCGTCGAGCGCCGCGCGATCCTCAAGCCGCCGGAGACGATCCTCGATGATGGTCATGCGCCCGCCTCACAGCCTGGATCCAGCAAGGGGGCGAAATTGCCATATTGGCCGCGAAAGAAAAGCAGCGGTTCGTCGGCGCGCGCGATATCGAGTTCGCGCACGCGGCCGAGCACGATGAAATGATCGCCGGCCTCATGGACCGCATCGAGCGTGCAATCGATCCAGGCCACGACATCGTCGAGCACGGGCGAGCCGTTGGCGGACAGGCGGTGGGAGACGCCCGCGAACTTGTCGCCGCCCTTCGCGGCGAAGCGGCGGCACAGATCCTGCTGGTCGCTGGCAAGCACATTGACGCAGAAACGGCCCGCGCGCGCGATGCGCGGCCAGCTCGTCGACTGCCGGTCCGGGAAAAAGGCCACCAGCGGCGGATCGAGCGACACCGAGGTGAACGAACCGACGATCATCCCGGTCGCCATGCCGTCGGGCTCGACGGCGGTGACGACACAGACCCCCGTCGGATAATGCCCCAGGACGCGGCGAAAGGTCGCGCCGTCGATTTCCGGATCGAGCCGGGTCGTCACCGGCCCGTCCATACCGGCTTGCGGCGCTCGCCAGCGGCCGCGAGCCCCTCCAGCCGGTCGGCGGCGTCGTGATAGGCTTCGATCTCCTCGAAGCGGGTCATCAACGCCACTTCGAGCGGATGGCCGAGCCGGCCAAGCACTGCCGCTTTCGCCGCCTGCACGGCGAGCGGTGAGGCGGCGTTGATCCTGTCGGCCCATTTGCGCGCGGCCGCATCGAGATCGGCATAGGCCACCACTTCGTTGACCAGGCCATATTGCTGCGCCGCATCGGCCTTGATCCGTTCGCCGGTCAGGATCATCGCCATCGCGATATGATAGGGAAGCTGGCGGATCGCGCGATGGACGACGCCGCATTCGCCGATAATGCCCACCTTGGTCTCGGGCAGGCCGAATTGCGCGGTGTCGGCGGCGACGATGATGTCGGCGCACATGGCCAGTTCGAAACCGCCACCGACACAGAAGCCCTGCACCGCGGCGATCATCGGCTTCCTGAGTTTCACCAGCGGTCCGCCGATGCCGGTGAGCCCGCCGGCAAGCGCCATCCGGCCGCTGCGGTCGGTGCCGCCCGAAACATCGGCGCCAATGCAGAAGGCCTTTTCGCCTTCGGCCGAGAGGATCACCGCCCAGATGTCGGGATCGGCGTCGATCGCCGCCCAGGCATCGAACATCGCCCGATCCATCGCCGGCGTGATCGCGTTCAATCCCTGCGGACGGTTGAGCCGGACATGGGCGACATGGCCATCGACCGTGAATTCTAGATCGGACACGGACTCACTACTCCTTGGTCGGTGCGACGAGCGGGGTCGTCGGCGGAACCTTATATTCGGCGATGACCGCCTTCAGCCCGCGCTCGGCGATGCGGGCGCGGATCTCGACCACGGCGGGCGCGAGATGCAGCAGGGCATCGATCTCCGCGATGCCGGACAGTGCCTGGCGAAAGCCGGCAGCCTCGGCGGCGCGATTGATCGAAAGCTTCTTGAGGCGCAGCACTTCGGGCGGCGTGAGCGCGATCCGATCCGCCAGCGACGCGACCGCATCGAGCAGCCCTGCGGCCGGCACGCAATGATTGGCCCAGCCCCATTCGACCGCCGTCGGCCCGTCGATCCAGTTGCCCGGGACGAAAGCGAACTCCTTTGCGCGCTTGGCGCCGACCAGCGACACCCAGGCGGGTGCGATGAAGCCGCCGCCGATCGGCACGGTCGGCTCGCCGATGCGGACATCGTCGGCGACGATGGTGATGTCAGCAAAAACGCACATCTGCGCCGCCGCCGCCATGCAGAAGCCGTGGACGGCGGCGATCACGGGCTTGGGATGATCCCACATCGCCAGCCAGCGCTCGACATTGCGGTGCAGCCGGTCACGGTCGAGCATCGGATCGGCCGGCCCCTTGTCCCCGCTGCCATAGGCAGCAAGATCCATCCCGGCACAAAAGCCCCTGCCCTCGCCGCGCAGCCCGAGCACCGGGCCACCCTCGGTCTTCAGGCGTTCGAGCGCGTCGGAGAATTCGTCGAGCAGGGCCGGCGACAGCGCATTGGCGCGCTCGGGCCGATCGAGGACGATCCAGCTGAGCGGACCGGCATGCTCGATGCGGATATGCTCATAATCAGCGCGCAAGGGTCACGCCTCGCGGCCGATGGGGTTGGACGCCCGGACGTGATAATCGGTGGTGAGCGTCGTACGAAGCTCGCGGCGCTTGAATTTCCACGCGCCATCGACCTTCACGACGGTGTCGAAATACTGGCCATACAATATGCCGTCGGGCCGTTCCTTCTGATAGCGATGGATCGCAAGCACGATCGAACGCACATTGGCTTCGGTTGGGCCGACGAAATCCACGACGATATTGCTGTTGTGGTGGGACGTCCCCTTGAAGAAGGTGCCGATGCCCTCGAGCGTCTTCTTATAGGCGTCCATGCCGGACGCGCCGAAATTGGGCGCGTAGCTGACTTCGCAATCCTCGACGAACAAGGCGGCGAGCGTGTCGGGCCGGTTCATGTCGAGCGCATAGCTATAGTCGAACATCATCCGTTCGATCGCCTTCTGCTCGACCATTTTTTCGATGTCATTCATGCTCACGGCGTCATCATCCTTTGTCATTGCGCGATCATTCCGGCGTCGACGACATGCTCCGTGCCGGTGATGTAGGAGGATTCGTCCGACGCCAGGAAAAGGACGAGCTGTGACACCTCATCGGGATCGGCCAGCCGACCGAGCGGGATCTGCGCGAGCGCATCGCCGCCGACCTCGTCGGTCGCCTCCACCATCATCGGCGTCAGGATGAAGCCCGGATGCACCGAATTGACGCGGATATTGTGCGGGCCATATTCGATCGCCGTGGCCTTGGTCATGCCGCGCACCGCGAATTTGCTCGCGACATAGGCCAGGCTCGGGAAACCGTAATTGGCCACCATGCCCGCGATCGAGGAGATGTTGACGATCGAGCCCCGTCCCGCGCGCAGCATCGACGGCAGCACCGCCTGCATGCCCAGGAAAACCGAATGCTGGTTGACCGCGCAGACCTGCATGTAATCGGCCTCGGTCAGGTCGACGGTGTTGGCCATCGGCCCCAGGATTCCGGCATTGTTGACGAGGATGGTGATCGGCCCGAAGGCCTGTTCGGCCCTGGCGACGACATCCGCCCATTGCCCGGCATCGGTCACATCATGGGTGAGGAACAGGGCGTTCGCGCCAAGCGCATCGGCGATCGCCCGGCCCTGCGCCTCGGAACGGTCGGTCATGACCACTTTCGCGCCCTCGGCGATGAAGCGCCGGGCATGCGATTCCCCCATGCCGCGCGCCGCGCCCGTGATCAGTGCGACCTTGCCATCCAGACGATTCATGGAGTCTCTTTCCCAATCTCATTTGCGGTGTTGGTCAGGCAGTCGGGCCGATGCGCGATCGTCATCGGCCCGATGCGCCCCATGTTTCAGAACTTGACCGAAACTTCGGCGCCGATCGTCCGCGGAGCCCCCGGATAGGCCGTATTGTAGCCACCCGAAGCACCCATTGCGTAACCCGAGACATAATAGAGCTTGTTGGCCACGTTCTGGACGTAGACACCCAATGAGAAATCACTGTTCATGATGTCATTCCAGCTATAGCGCAGGTTGATCGTGGTGTAGCCCTTCAGGCTCGTGCCCGGCGTGACCGACCCCTCGTTGCTCGAGAAGAAGGTCTTGGTCTGCCGATAAAGATCGGCGCGGAGACGCATTTCACCGAGACTGTCGGGAACCGGCAATTTGAGATCGGCGGCGATCGAACCCGACCATTTCGGCGTATCGGGATAGGAGGTGAATGTGATGAAATAGCCGGCCTGACCCGTCAGCGGCTCCATATTCACACGGTTCTTCGTATATCTCGCATCGGTGTAGGCGAGGTTGAAACTCAGATCGAGCCAGCTGGCGAGACCGATTCCGCCATCGACTTCCACACCCGTGATCTTTGCTTCGGGAACATTCAGCGTGAAGCCGGCCGGATTGCCCTGGATGACCGCATAGACCGCATGCTGCCCCTTTTTGACGATGCTGTGGTAGATCGCGGTATTGAGGTGGGAGCGCAGCCCCCCGATCGAGCCGTTGAACTTGTAGCCGAACTCCAGGTCCTTCACATATTCGTTGCGGAAGAAATTGGTGTTCGGCGCGGCGATGACCGGCGCCACCGTGCCGTTGAAATTGCCCGCGCGGAAGCTGCCCCGCTGCGAGAGATAGACCATATTGTCGTCATCGATCTGATATTGGAGGCTGGCGGTCCAGGCCGGCGCCGACAGCTTGCGCTTTTGCGGGATATAGGTCGTATCGCCGAAGACATTGCCGGGCGCCTGCGCCAGCGAGACATTCTCCCAGGTGTAGCGGCTGCCCAGAACGGCGGTCAGCCGGTCGGTGACCTTGTAATTGACCTGGGCATAGACCGCCTTGGACGAATTCCGGGCGCGATAGGTATAGTCGATATCCGCGGGGAGCCCGAACGGCGCGGCCGTCACGGGATCGAGATCGGACCCGACATTGACCGGAATGATCTCGAACCTCTTGGCCTTGGAATAATAGACACCCGCCGTGTAATCGAGCCTGCCTTCATCGAGGCTGCCCTGTATCTGCAATTCCTCGCTGATATATTCCGACTTGAAGGTCTGGCCGCCCGGGCCACCCTCTCCGGAAAGACCCGTCGTGTTGTTGGGCTTATTGTAGAGCCACAATGCCCCGAAAGGACCGCCGGCAAGATTTCCCGGCGTGCGCGAATAACCCTTCATATAGCTGAAGATATTCTTGATCGTTGCCGTATCGCTGGCTTCGATTTCCGTCGTATTGGTCACATAGGTGTTATGCGCCTTGTGCGGAAGATCGAATTCCAGCCAGATTTTGTAGGGATTGGCGCGCGACCAGGCCGCATAGCCCGCCACCCCGCCCGGGAAACGGCCCGGCCCATAAGCCGGCCCCGGCGTGAGATTGCTGTCGCCGATGAAATTGCCTTGCGTGTTCCTGATCGAACCCGACAGCACATTATAGACCGTGTCGAGCGTGCTGGTCAGGGCAAATCCATTGGTGTTCAGCGTCGAGCTGATGCCGTTGTTGATACGCTGGCTGCCGATGCCGCCCATCGTATAATAATTGTAGAGATTTCCGGTGCCTTCACTGCCCCTGACATCGCTATACTGGACGAGCAGCGTATTCTTTATCGTCTCGGTGGGATTCAGAACCACCGTGATGCGTCCGGACTTGCTGTTCTTGTCGCCCAGCGTGTTGCCGGTGTTGACGTTCTTTATATATCCGTCCGCCTTGGTGTAGTCGAAGGCGAGGCGGACGGCGAGCTTGTCGGTGGCGATCGGCAGATCGATGGCGCCTTGGGCCTGGAAACTGTTCCGCTCGCCGGCGCGAAGCGTCAGATAGCCCTTCAGCTCATTGCCCGGCATCGGCGTGGAATAGAGAACCGCACCGCCGGTGGCGTTACGCCCGAACAGCGTCCCCTGCGGACCTTTCAGCACCTGGATCGACGACAGGTCGAACAGCGACGTCGCGGTGTTGTTGGGAATATAGGGGGCTTCGTTGACATAGGTCAGCACCGCCGGGCTGGTGCCCGAAAAGGGATCCAGCGTCTGGCCGCGCATGCTGAAGCTCAGCTGATTTGAGTTCTGACCGTTTTTCACGAGCAGGCCGGGCACGAGCGAGCCCATATCCTGTTCGCTGTTGATCACCCGGGTCTTGAGCACGTCGGCGCCAAAGGCGACGACCGAAACGGGCACCTTCGACAGCCTTTCCTCGCGCCGCTGCGCAGTGACGATGATGTCGCCGCTGTCCAGCGGCGCCTGTTCGGCCTCGGCACTTGCGGCGGCCGCCTCTTGAGCCATGGCCGGCGTCGCGATCGCCGCGACGAGCGCCGTTCCGCTCAGCAATGCGATCTGAAACGAATCGATCGTGCGTCCTTTCATTCATCCCTCCTCTGACCGGCGTAAGCCTGTTTTTCTGAGGCGCCATCAGCACAGCGGCGAATGACGCCATGACCCAGCGCTCTATCAACAGTGAAGTTGACAGCGTCCGGCGCCGTCGTCAACATCAAAGTTGACTGATTTCATATTGATCGATGACAAGCGCCTGTCAGTGTCCTTGGACGCCGCCGCGCCGAAGGGAAGAAAGCATGAGAATCGTTGATTTGACCGAACTGCATGCACTGGCGGCAACCGCGCTCGGCGATTCGCATGCGGGCGAACCGCTCGACCCGATGGACATCGCGATGGTCCGGCTGGGCCTGGCCGCGAGCGTCACCGCCCTCGATCCCGATGCCATCGAGATCGCGGTCGAAAAGGCCATGGCGGCAGGCGCCACGCCCGCGCAGATCCAGGAAGTGGTGTCGCTGGTATCGGGCCTTGGCGTGCATTCGCTCATGGTGACGGCAGTGCCGATCGCACGCGCCGCCGGCTTGGAGTCATCGCCTTTGACGCCGGAGCAGCAGGCGCTCTGGGACGGATATGTCGGCAGCGATCCGTTCTGGGCGGCGTTCGAAATCGAACTGCCGGGTTTCCTGGGCGCGATGCTCCGCCTGTCGGCCGATCAATTCACCGCCTTTTTCGAGTATTGCGCGGTGCCGTGGAAAAGCGGTCAGGTGCGCGCCAGGCTCAAGGAACTGATCGCGATGGCATGCGACGCCACACCGGCGCACCGCTTCATGCCCGGCTTTCGCCTCCATCTGAACAACGCCATCACGCTTGGCGCCGGCCGCAGGGCGATCCTCGAATGCCTCGACCTTGCCGCTGCGGCACCCGGGCATCGCGGCGTCGGCCCGCTATCCGGATAGGCTAGAGTTCGGGGTCGATCACCGCCTTGATCGCCTCGCCCGTGCGGACGGCCTCGAGCGCCTTGCCGGCGTCCGAAATCGCGAAGCGATGGCTGATCAACCCGGCCAGCGGCACCTTGTCCTGGAGCTGCGCGGCAAGATGCATGGCGCCGTAATAATGGCGAGGCTTCGGAAAGCTCGCGCCCGCGATCGTCAGATTCTTCGTGGTCATGTCGCGCGGCGATATCGGCTGGGTTCCGATCGCACCCCATAGGCCGAGGATGACATAGCGGCCATGGATGCCGGTGAGGTCGACGCCCTCGGGAAAGGCGGGCAGCGCGCCCGCGGCTTCGACGACGAGCGAGGGGCCGGCCGGGCCGGTCAGATCATAGATCTGGCGCCGCCGCTCCTCCGCGCTCGCCTTCAGCGACACCGTTGCCGTTGCGCCGAGCGTTTTCGCGATCTCGAGGCGGCGGTCGACGCCGTCGATGACGATGACCTGGCGTGCGCCGGCCTGTGCCGCGACCAGGATCGCCGCGAGCCCGACCGGCCCCGCGCCCTGCACGACGACGGCCTCGCCCATCCGCACCGGCCCGCAGCGATCGAAGCCGCGCAGCACCGTCGGCAATGCGCATCCCAATGCGGCGAGCGCGAGCGGATCGGCACCGTCCGGCAGCTTGAAGAATGCGAGCCCGCTCGGCAGCCACGCATAATCGGCATAGCTTCCCCAATTGGGCTTTTCGGCATGTTCGAAGAACTGGCTGTTCTCGCACGGCGTTTCGTCGAGCACCGTGCAGGAATGGCAACGGTGGCACGCAGCGATCGGCGACCAATAGACCAGGTCCCCGGCCTTCACCGGCACCCCCGCATAATCCTTGTCGATACCGCCCAGTCTCTCGACCCGCCCGATCCCCTCATGGCCGAGGATGATCGGAAACGGCATCACGCCGGCTTCGCCGGTGGCGATATGGAGATCGGAACCGCACACGCCGCCGATCACGACGCGCACGAGTGCGCCGCCCGGTTCGGGATCGGGGATCGGAACGTCCCAGGTTTCGAGACGATTGGGCTCGACGAGGACGGCGGCGCGGCCGGTGGCCATGTGATCCTTCTCCTGTTCCTCCGCTTTCTCAGGCGGGCATATTCACTTTCGGACAGACTTCCGTCGCCAGACGCCGCAGCGATTCTTCCCAGGGGCTGGGATCGTCGATGCTGTCATGCTGGTTGGCCACGATCTGGCCCCAGCCGCCGACCTGGCTCGCCAGCTTTTCCAGCTTCTCTATCACGGTCTCCGGCGAGCCGCAGAGCACGACATGTTCGGCCAGGAAATCATCGTCGATCTCGGCGGGTGTGATGTCGACGCCCGAATCCTGGATGATTCCGTCGAACAGTTTGAACTTGATGTAGATTTCCTTGAGGTATTTGCGCCAGGTCTCGGCCATGCCGCTGCTCAGATAGCGTCGCTTCGCCTCTGCATCGGTATCGGCGATGAAGACGTCGCGGCAGACGCGATAGCGTTTGCGATCGGCAACCCGGCCCTGCGATTCCATCGCCGTTGCCCAGGTCTGCCAATGCGCGTTCATCTGCGGCGTGCCGCCGAAGAAGGAGATCGGACTGTAATCGCGTTCGCCCGCGAATTTCATCGAAGACGAATTCATCGACAGCCCGGTGACCGCGATCTCGAGTTTGTCGCGTCCGCCATAGGGGCTGTTGTCGGCGATCTCGACCCAATATTCGGGCATCGTATCCGGACCGGGGAAGCCCGCCTGGGAATATTCGCCCTTTTCAAGGAAAGGCTTACGCTCCCACACACGCTCCATCAGGCGGAGCGCCTCGAGCTGGCGGGGCGGCAGGCTGAAGATACTGTCGAAACCGTGCAGGATCGCATCGGTATGATGGCCGCCGGGGGCGACGCCGAGAAAATAGCGTCCCTCCATCACCTGGCTGAGCCAGCCGATGCGGATCGCGAGCGTCGCCGGGTCGTGATAGGGCAGCAGATGCGCCATCGGGGCGAAGCGGATCGTCTTCGTCGTTTGCGCGCAGGCGGCGATGATCGCTTCCGGCATCGGGATATTCTCCCAGCCGAGCGTGTAATGCTCGCCGATCATGAAGTCGACATACCCCGCCTCGTCGGCGATGCGCGCAATGTCGACGGCCCAGTCGAACACCTGGCGCGGCGTTCGACTCGGCGGGTTGTAGGGGGTCATGAAGATCCCGCACTGCATGGCCATTGGCTCTCTCTCCTGAAATCTGTCTTGTTCTTCGATCAGACCAGCGTGCCATCCGGCGCTTTTGTCGAAAAGCGCGGCGCCACCTTGCTGATGAACTGCTCGAGTTCCTCCTGATTGGCCTCCGGCTCGAGATGACCCTGACCGAACATCAGGAACAGTTCGTCGAAGCCGAGCCGATCATGCGCCTCGCCGATCCTGTCGGCGATCTCGTCGGCGGAGCCGATCAGCACATTGGGAGGACGCTGGCCCATCGGAATGAACCATTCGTCCCAGAACCACATATGCTCTTCCATCAGCTTGGCCGCACGATCCTTGTCGTCGGTGAGCATCAGGAAGCCGCCCCAGGCCGACGCGTCGGTACCGGTGACCTCCCGGCCATTCCTGGCGGCGGTGGCGATATAGCGATTGTTGAGCGACTCGCAGAAATCGAGATTGTCCGACAGGACGATCAGCTTGCCGCCCTCCTCCGCCCAGAAATCGATGGTCCGTCCCGAAGCCGCGAAGCCGCCATAGATTGGCGGGTGCGGGCGCTGATAGGGCAGCGGCGCGATGCCGATCTCGCGCACGATGCCGTCCGCGTCCTGGCCTTTTCCATATTTCGCATAGGCGGGATGCCCCGCCGAACCGCCCTCGGGCGGGAATTGCCAATTCTCGCCCTTGTGGCTGAAGACATCGTTGGTCCACGCCTTCTTGATCACGCGGACGCCTTCCTCGAACAGCGAGCGGTTGCGGGCATCCTGCTCGTCGCGCGCCTTCACATTGTCGGGGGTGGTGGCGCTGACGCCTTCCTTCACGCCATAGGCGTCGACCCAGCGGGCATGATAGCCGCGCGTGAAGCCGCAATAGAGCCGGCCCTGGAGCATATGGTCGAGCGTCGCGATTTCCTCGGCGACCCGCACCGGATTATGCGTCGTCATCGTATAGCCCATGATCCCGGCATGCATCCGCTTGGCATGCTGGCCGACGAAGAGGCTGAACATGCCCGGATGGTTGTTCGCCTCGAAACCCTCGATCTGGAGGTGATGCTCGGGCTGGCAATAGCCGTAGAAACCCAGTTCGTCCGCCAGCTTCACATAGTCCCGCACCTCATCGAGGAAGCGCTGGTAAAGCTCGGGGCGCTGGCCGGCCATGCCCGCCTCGATCTCGTGCCGGCGCCCGACGACGCCCGTCTGCATCAAATGAAATCGCATAGCTCTCCGCCCATCTTATGCGGCAGCGCATTGGTGGCGCTCCGCCATTTGCTGTCAACGCATGTGTTGGAACCACTTCCAGCGCATTCGGCGCGAGTTGTCAACTCATGTGTTGACTGATGGTGGTCGGGTTGGGCATATCGTGGGGCAGACGCCGGACTATAAGTGGCGATGGAGGAGAGGCGATGGCACAGATCGTGACGACGGCAGTGGCGACGCTCGGCGATCTGCTGCTGCGCAGCGCTGCGGATCATCCCGAGCGCGCGGCGCTGATCCTGCCCGACGATCGCGTCGGCTTTGGCGCGTTGCGCGACCGCGCTTATGCGGTGGCGCGGTCGCTTGCGGCACGCGGCGTGCGGCGCGGCGATCATGTCGCGATCCTGATCCCCAACAGCGTGGCCTATGCCGAAGCGCTGTTCGGCGTCGCGCTGCTGGGCGGCGTGGCGGTGCCGCTCAACGCACGGCATCGCGCGAACGAGCTGGGCTATATCCTCGCCAATTCCGAGTCGGTGGCGCTGCTGACCAGCCGGCATCCGACCGATCCCATCGACTTTCCGGGGATATTGACGGAGGCGCTGCCGTCGCTGGCGGGCGACGGTGCGATCGCCGAGGCGCCGGCGCTGCGCACCGTCGTCCTGCTGCGCGGCGAGCCGTCGGGCCGGTCCGTCGGCCGCGAGGATTTTCTGGCCGGCGGCGAGGCCGTGCCCGAATCGACGATCGAACATGCGCGGCGGAGCATCAGGCTGCGCGATCCGGCACTGATCATCTACACGTCCGGCACCACCGCCAATCCCAAGGGATGCCTGATCTGTCACGAAGCGCTGACGCGCGGGCCGGTGGAGCGCGCGCGCCATCGGCTCGGTACCGGCGCGCCAGGCGTGACCTGGGGCGCGGGCCCGCTGTTCCACATCGGTTCGCTGTCCCCGTTCATCGGATCGATCGGCGCCGGCGGCACCTATCTGACCGATGGCTATTTCGAGGCCGGACGCGCGCTTGCATTGATGGCGGAGCATGGCGTGACGCTGGCCTGGCCCTGGTTTCCGGCCATCGTCCAGGGGCTGATCGACCATCCCGACTTCGATCCCGCGACGCTCCCGGCGCTGCGCCACCTCTTCCTGATCGCGCCGCCGACGCTGGTCGACCGCGTGCAGGACGTGCTGCCTCAAGCGGAGGTCATCCAGGCCTGCGGGATGAGCGAGACCGCGGGCATCTTCGCGCTGTGCGACGCCGACGAAAGCCGCGAGTCGCGCTCCACCTCGCATGGCAAACCCGCCGACGGCGTGGAGATACGGATCACCGATCCGGAAACCGGCGCCGACCTGCCCGACGGCGTGATGGGTGAGATCCTGGTGCGCGGCTATAACGTCATGGACGGATATTGGGCCGCGCCGGAGAAGACGGCCGATGCGTTCAATGCCGGGGGCTGGCTCAGGACCGGCGACCTCTACACGCGGCTGCCGAACGGCAGCCTCGTCTTTGGCGGACGCTGCAAGGACATGCTCAAGGTCGGCGGCGAGAATGTCGCCGCGATCGAGGTCGAGGCCTTTCTCTGCACGCATCCCGATGTGAAGACCGCCGAAGTGGTGGGCCGCGCCGATCCCCGGCTGGATGAAGTGCCGGTCGCGTTCGTCGAGCTGTATGACGGCCGGGTCGCCGATGAAGCGGCGCTCATCGCCCACTGCCGCGGCCGCATCGCCAGCTACAAGGTGCCGCGCGCGATCCATTTCATGCATGCCGGCGACTGGCCGATGTCGGCAACCAAGATCGACAAGCGGGCGCTGCGCGCCCGGCTGACGGAGACCGAATGATGAGCGATCCGAAACAGATTGTCCGCGATTTCCTCGCGACCTTTTCCCGCGGGGATGTCGATGGCGTGCTCGATGCGATGGCCGATGACGGCACATGGTGGGTGTCCGGCGGTCTCGACGGCATGTCGGGCACCTATGAGAAAGCGTCGTTCGGGCCGTTGCTGCGCGGCGCGACGGCGCTTTATGTCGAAGGCGCGCTGCGCATCACGCCGGTTTCGATGATCGCCGAGGGCGATCATGTGGCGGTCGAGGCCGAAGGTTTCGCGACGATGACGAGCGGCCGGGTCTACCAGCCGCGCTATCATTTCCTGTTCGAGGTGGCGGACGGCAAGGTCCGGCGCGTCCGGGAATATATGGACACGATGCACGCCTGGGATGTTTTCTTCAGGCCCTAGACCATGATCACGTAAGATTGATTCAATCTGGAGTGTGAATCATGGTCTCAACCATATGAATAGAGCCTGATTCACGCCATCGGCGGAAGCGCGTAGCGCTTCCACTTCAAGCGATCAGGCCCTAGCGATCCAGCGGCATGCAGGTGGCCAGCACGATCTGGCCCAGCGTGTCCTTCACCGCATCCTCGAAGCTCTCATCGTCCGGCGTCCGGGCGCGATCGTCCGAATAGGCGGTCAGCATGTTGAGGAACATGAAGCAGGCGGTGATCAGCCGGCGCTGCGCGATGCGATCCGGCAGGAAGGCGAGCCGCTCGCGCAACAGCCTCAGCGCGCGATCGATATTGGGCGGCAATTCGGTTCCGAAATCGGCGAACTCCGCGGTCTCGGTGCGCAGGAGATATTGGCACAGGAAATTGGCATAGCTGTGATTGCCATGCTGCCCCGGCAATTCGAGCTGGGGCAGGAAGATGATCTCGACGATCGTGCGCACGTCTTCGAGGCGGCCCGCGGCTTCCGCCGCGTCCAGCATCTCGGCGCGGCGATGCTCCATCTGCCGCATGCGGAAATCGAAGATCGCCTGCACCAGCCCTTCGCGCGAGCGGAAATGATATTGCACGGCGTGATGATTGCCCTGACCGGCCGCCGCCGAGATCTCGCGCAGGGACACGCCCTCGATTCCGCCCCGCGCGAACAGCTTTTCCGCCGCGAGGATCAGCTTGGTCTTTCCATCCATCCGCGGGGCCGCCGCAACTGCCACCATTCGCCTCCGTGTCCGCCCTTTCGAATCCGGTTGACCGGTTCTCGCACCTATGTCAATTAAGCCACGTGGCTTAAAACGAGAATCGAGGAGAGTTTACCATGTCGATGCTGACCGGACTGATTTTCCACCCGTATATGCGGCCGAGCCGCACCGCGCGGCAGACCTTCGAATGGGGGGTGCAGAGCTCGATCGCGTGCGACAAGGCGGGCTTCGATTCGATGATGATTTCCGAGCACGCCTCGCAAATCTGGGAGAATATCCCCAATCCCGAGCTGATCATGGCGGCGGCGGCATTGCACACCAAGACCATCAAGTTCGCGCCGATGGCCCATATCCTGCCGCATCATAACCCGACCAAGCTCGCCATGACGGTGGGCTGGTTGTCGCAGATCCTGGAGGGTCGCTATTTCATGGGTATCGGCGCCGGCGCCTACCCGCTCGCATCCTATATGCACGGCATTCGCGGCGAGGATCAGAGCACCGAGCATCTCAACGAGATGGTGCGAGAATCGCTGATGATCATGGAGAAGATCTGGAAGCGCGAGCCTTTCTTCCACGAGGGCAAATATTGGGATGCCGGCTTCCCCGAGGAAGAGGAAGCGGTGACCGAGGAGGACGAGCAGCACAAGCTCGCCAATTATTCGCCCTGGGGCGGATCGTTCCCCGAATTCGCGGTCACCGGATTCAGCCCGAACTCGCCCTCGATGAAGCTCGCGGGAGAACGCAACTTCAAGCCGGTGTCGATCTATTCGGGCCTCGATGCGCTCAAGCGCCATTGGGAGATCTATTCCGAAGCGAACATCAAGGCCGGCTTCACGCCCGATCGCCAGCGCCACGCCGTCTCACAGACCGTGTTCATCGCGGACACCGACGCCGAGGCCAAGCGCCTCGTGATGGAGGGGCCGATCGGCTATTGCTTCAACCGCTATCTGATCCCGATCTGGCGCCGTTTCGGCATGATGGACGGCTTTGCCAAGGATGCGGGCATCGATCCGCTGCGGGCCGATCTCGAATTCCTCGTCGACAATGTGTTCGTCGTCGGATCGCCGGACACGGTGGTCGACAAGATCAACACATTGTTCGAGAGATGCGGCGGCTGGGGCACGCTCCAGATCGAGAGCCACGATTATTACGACGATCCGTCGGCCTGGTTCCACTCGCTCGAACTCGCCGCCAAGGAAGTCGCGCCGCGCATCTCGCTGCCCGAGGGCGCAAAGCCGTCCGCGCAATCGGCGGTGGCCGCCTAGAGCCTGATCGCTTGAGGTGGAAGCGCTACGCGCTTCCGCCGATGGCGTGAATCAGGCTCTATCATATGGTTGAGACCAAGATCACTTCAGATTGATTCAATCTGAAGTGATCTTGGTCTAGCGTCCAGTGTTGGCCGGCGCCGTCGATCAGGCGGCGTCGGCCCCAGTTTTCATGCCATTGACGAATATCGACCAGAAGGCTTCCGCGACTTCCTTGCCCGTCATGCCCTTGCCGGGCTGGAACCAGCGATGCGTCCAGTTGAGCATGCCGAACAAAGCATTCTCGACCAATCGGGGCGGAATGTCGCTGCGGAGCTCGCCCGCGGCGATCGCTTCGCGGATGAAGGTGATCAGCATGGTGTCGAAGGCGCGGGTCTTCTTCATGATCTCCTGCGCCCAGACGGTCTCCTCCGCCCCGACCTGATGCATCTGTTCCTGGATATAGACGAAGGTCGCCGGGTAATTCTCCTCATAGGACACCATCAGGCGCACATAGATTGCATGGAGCCGCTCGATCCAGTTCAGCCCTTCATCGGCGAGCAGGCGTTCCGCCTCCTGCATGTTGGCGTCGAGGACGCCCTCCACGGTTTCGCGGAACAGCTCTTCCTTGCTGCCGAAATAATAATAGACCGTGGCGCGATCGAGCCCCGCGGCGCGGGCGACATCGATTAGGCGCGTGGATTGATATCCCTGTTCCTTGAACAACTGCGCGGCGATCCGGACCAGTTCCTCGCGCTTCGCCGCATAATCCGAACCGCCCTCTGCAAGCGCCGATAGTCTACGGCGGGATATGTTGCTAACTTTCGGCACCGCTGTTTCCCTCATGCAATCCGGTTCTCTTATCCGTCGACACGCCACAAGGCTATCAGTCAACACAGGAGTTGACTAGCCGCCATATTGTGCGCATTGATGTTTCAGGAGAGGCAGATGGATCGCACGCTCGCGCATTTTCCGCGCAATCCCGGATATGGCCGCGGTGTCTATCGGCGGCGCCTGCATTTTTCTGCCGGCCCCGACGGCATGACCGCGCAGGTCGACGACACGCATCATTCCTATTGGCTGGCCCTCGCACATGACGGGGTTCGGGTGACCGAGGTCGATGCCGGTTTCATGCGTGCGCCGAACACGGCCTGCCGCGGCGCCATGGCGGGACTGACGGCGCTGATCGGCTTGCCCGTCGCAACCACGGCGGCGGAGGCATTGGCCCGGCTTCCGCGATCCTCGAACTGCACGCATCTGGCCGACCTCGCCTGCTGGTCGCTGGCGCAGATCGGGCGCACCGCGCTCTGGGAAATCGCCATCCCCGACCAGATCGAGTCACCCGTCCGGATCGAGATCGCCCGCAACGGCATCACGATGCACCGGTGGCAGATCGCGCATCGCCGGATCGTGACGCCGTCGGCGCTGGCGGAGCGGCCGCTGATGAAAGGCTTCATGGCCTGGGCACGGGCGGAGTTCGATGGCGATGCCTTGCTCGCCGCGACGATGCTGCAGCGTGGGCTGTTCGTCGCACGCGGACGCGAACATGTCATCGATCAGGGCGACCCGACACCGCTCGCCCATGCCGAAGGCATGGCCGGAATGTGCTGGAGCTATTCCGGCAGCAGGCTGGAACAGGCGACCGGGACTCTCGATTATGTGCGCGATTTCACGACGGAGGTAACGCCCGAAAACCCGCCGCCATGCGTCGCCGCTCGGCTGCAAGGAGCAGGATCATGAACGATATCGCATCGATCGAAGACATTATCGAGGATGCCCGAAACGGCCTTCCCTACATCCTGGTCGACGCGCCGGATCGCGAAAACGAAGGCGATGTGATCATTCCCGCCCAATTCGCGACTCCTCGTGCGATCAACTTCATGGCGATGCATGCGCGCGGGCTCATCTGCCTCGCCATCGCCGGCGACCGCGCGCGCCAGCTCGATCTGGCGCCGATGACGTCCCGCAACGAAGCGGGGCACGGCACGGCATTCACGGTGTCGATCGAGGCGCGCGAGGGCGTCACGACCGGCATCTCGGCGCATGACCGGGCGCATACGATCGCGGTTGCCATCGACGGTTCCAAGGGACCGGGCGACATCGTTTCGCCGGGCCATGTCTTCCCGCTCGTCGCGCGCGAGGGCGGCGTCCTCGTCCGTGCGGGGCATACCGAAGCGGCGGTCGATATCTCGCGTCTCGCGGGCCTCACCCCCGCAGGGGTGATCTGCGAGATCATGAATGACGACGGATCCATGGCGCGCTTGCCGGAACTCATCACATTCGCGCGGCAGCACGATCTGAAGATCGGCACGATCGCCGATCTCATCGCCTATCGGCGCCGCTCCGAATCCCTGGTCGAGCGCGTCGTCGAGGCGCCATTCGACAGCTGGCACGGCGATTTTCGCATCGTCGTCTATCGCAACACGATCGATGGCGGAGAGCATGTCGCGCTTGTGCGCGATGCGCCGCAATCCGGGCAGCCCACGCTCGTTCGCGTCCATCAGCTCGATCTGACCGCGGACGTGCTGGGCTGGCGCGCGGCCCATCGCGATTATGTGCCGGCCGCATTGCGGGCGCTCGCGGACTATGACGGGCCGGCGGTCGCCGTCTTCGTGCGCGATCCGAGTCCGGTCTCGATCTCGGAGCGCGTGAAGGGCAACCGCAAGGCCTATTCCGACACCCATGGCTATCGCGACTATGGCATCGGCGCGCAGATCCTGATCGACCTGGGCGTGCGCGAGATGATCCTGCTGACATCGAGCAACGCCAAACTCACGGCATTGGAAGGCTTCGGCTTGAGCGTGGTTTCGCGCCGTGCGCTGGCCGAGCCCGGCGTTCGCCTGGCGCATGGATAGGGTTTAGTCCTCGGGCGCAATCTCGACAGCCAGGCCCTCAAGCGCGGCGTGGATGGTGACCTGACACGACAGGCGCGACGACGGTCGCCGGTGCGATGAACTGTCGAGCAGATCATTCTCATCCTCGCTCATCGGCGATAGCCGGTCGGCGAAGGCGGGATCCACGAAGACGTGACAGGTCGCGCAGGAACAGCAACCGCCGCACAGCGCCAGCAGTCCGTCCTGGCCGGCGTCGCGGATCGCCTCCATCAGGCTCAATCCGTCAGTCGCGGTGATCGGCTCGATCCCGCCTTCGCGGGTCGTTACGGTGATGATGGTCATGACAGTTGTTGTCTAATCGGCGGTCGGCCAGACGAGCGGCACATCGTCCACCGCCGCCACAATGCCCGAATGATAGATCGGCCGGGCGCCGTCCTGCAGATGGAACTCGGGAATCCGCTTCAGCCATTCCTCCAGCGTCACGATCGCCTCCATCCGGGCAAGATGCAGGCCGGCGCAGCGATGCGGACCGCCGCCGAAGGTGGAGTGCGAGATTCCGCGCCGGTCGAGATCGACGACAAGCGGGTCGTGGTTTTCCCTGGCATCGAGTCCATGCAGCGCCGTCGGCAACAGGATCATGTCGCCGCGTTTCAACTCGGCGCCGCGATAGTGCTGATCCTTCGCGACCATGCGCGCTTCGGAAACGACCGGGAAGCGGCGGAACATCTCTTCGGCGCTGCGCTTCAGCTTGAGTTCGTCAGTGCGCAGTTCCGCAACCAGCTCTGGATGCCGGGCGAGATAGATCATCATGAAGCTCAGGAAATTGACGACGGTGTCGAGACCGGCCAGCAGAAGCAACGACACCAAGCCGAGCGCCTTCTCATGGCTGATCGGTTGGCCCTCGATTTCGGCATTGACCATCGTCGTGATCAGATCGACGCCACTCCCCCCGCGGCGGGCGCGGATGATCGGATCGACATAAGCGAAGAAACCCTTGTTGCCCGCTTCCAGCGTGGCTGCCTGCTGCTCGGGGGTATCGCCTTCCGGACGCGTCATCTGTTTGGCGAAGGCGGCAAGCCGCGGCACGTCTTCCATCGGCAGATCGGCCAGCGCCATAAAAACCCTGACCGGAAAGACGTTCGCATAATCGGCGGCGAAGTCGCAGCGCCCGCGCGGCGCGATCTGGTCGACCAGATCGGCGGCGATCTTTCTGACGCGATCTTCGACGTGGCGAATCTGGCCCAGGCTCAAGCCCTTGTCGAGCGCCTTGCGATACGGCGTGTGTTCGGGCGGATCCATCCGCGTCGGCACCATCTCGTATTTCTCGCCGGCTTCCTTGGGCAGCCAGATATTCTCGCTCGAGAAGCGTGTGGGATCGCTGTAGATTTCGCGAACGGTATCGCCATTGGTCGCGATCCAGTGACCGCCCGTGCGCGGCGTCCAGACGATATCCGGGATACCCGGCTGCTGAACCCGCTTCCAGGCCTCGTGATAGCCTTCCTCGATACCGTCGAGCGCGTACATGTCGATGTCGTACACTCTGTCGGCGGGGACATGCGCGGGGCGCTGCGCATGCGCCGATGCATCCGGGATATTGGTCGCCACGATTCTCTCCATCTGATCCTAATGGTCGCCGAGCTTCATCGCTTCGATTCTATTATGCGTGTAGCTAACACGCGTGAAGGGCGTGCCGCAATCACAAAATCAACACATGTGTTGATAGATGCGGTTGCAACCGTCGGGATGGCTTCGGTATGACGCGCCAATGAAGATGCAGGAACTGGAACGCCGTACGGGCGTCGATCGCGAAGTGATCCGCATCTTTCTGCGCAAGAAGCTGATTCCCGAACCGCACCGGCCGGCGCGCAACGCAGCGGTTTATGATGAGGGGCATGTGCGCGCGATCGCGACGGTGCGGGATCTTCAGCGTCAGGGGCGGTTGACGCTCGACCAGATCGGCGATCTGTTCGAAGGTCGCGGGCTGGCGCCGCACGCGTCCAGCGGCGTCTATCAGCATCTGGAGACGTTGCTCGCGATGCGCTTCGGTGTCGACGAAACGCCGCGCGTGACGCTTCGCCAGTTGGTCGAGCGTCTGCCGATGGCGGATCATGACGCACGCACATTCGCGGCGATGGGCATGGTGGAGATCGTCGATACGCCGGATGGCGCGATGCTGTCGCATGGCGATGCCAGGCTCGTCGAAATCTGGGGCCATATCCGCCAGGCGGGCTTTATCGAGGAACAGGGCTTTCCGCCCGAAAACATAGCTTTCTATCAGCGTGCGGCCGAGATGATCGCGAACGAGGAGGTTCGCGTCTTTCTGGAGGGCAGCGCGGGACGCATTGCCGAAGACCGCGCGGCGGCGATGCTCCAGACCGCCTTGCCGATGATGCTCGATTTCCTCGGGCTTCTGCGCCTCAAGGCCTTTCTCCGCGCGATGCGCGAAGCGGTTTCACGCGACGGCGGCTGACGATCAGAAGGTCGCAGTCAGCGCAAAGGAAGCATAATGGGTGTCGCCGGTCCGCGGCGCATTCGGCGCTGTCCTGAGGAACCGGCCCTTGTCGATCCACGCGGCATTGATCTCTCCGCGCAGCAGCTTCGGCACGAGCCAATAGCGCAGCCGCCCTTCGACCTGGTGCCCAGCAAAGCTGCCGGACCGTCCGGTCGCGTCGCGGACGCCCGTCGTCGCAAAGGCGTCGGTGCGATCGGCGAGCCACATCGCGCGATAGACGATGAAGCCGTCCAGTCGCGGCGTCGGCGCGACCTCGAGCCTGATGCCGGGCGTGCTGATATTCGCGCGGCCGATCTGCGCATAGATGCCCGCCGGCGCCAGATCCGCGCGACGCATGCCGAACAAGGTGTCGAACCGTCCGAAGCCGCCGCCCGGGCCGTCGCCGCTTGCATAATCATATTCCACCGAAAGCCGCGCCTTCAGCGCGCCGGGAAAGCTGTAGCCGGCATCGAAATGCAGGAACCAGGCCGAGACGTCGAGCGCGGCCGCGCCCGGCGCGGCCGAGGCCCGGATCGAACCGAGCTGGTAGATCGCCTCGACTTCGTAATCGACCTTGCCGGCGGCGGCGTCGCGCATGATCCGCGTGCCGATCGTGTGGAGATCGCGGTTGCGGGTCGGACGGCCGGGGCCATCGCGTTCCTGCAAACGGAAATAGCTGATCTCGGCCATGGTCTGGCCGAACGCGCGCGGCCTGGAGAACAGGCCGCCCCACAATCGCAGATCGAAGCTCTCGCGATCGAAACGGCTCTTATTGTCGAGGATCGAGGGGAGGTCGTCGGGCAGGCGCAGTTGCGGCAGGGTATAGATGAAGGTCGCCGCACTGCCGTCGCGCAGGCGCAGATCGGCGCGCACGCCGGTATAGCCGTTGGTGGTGTTGCGATAATCGTCGGCCGCGACCAGGCGTCGCGATCCGAGATTGAGCATGAACCGGCCGAGCTGCAGGCCGGCCTTGCTGCCCTTGCCGAACGGCGCGTCGATATCCACACCGATATAGGCCTGAACCAGCTCCATCGTATTGACTTCGCCGGTGCCGATCGCGCTTTTGGGCGCGCTGCCATAAGCGCGGCTGTCATAAAGCTCCGCCCCGATCCGAAGGCCGTCTCCGCGATATTCGGCGAGCAGCGTCGACCGCACACTGTAAAGCTGGTCATCGGGACCGAACCCCGCGCGCGACTGGCCGCCGAGCGTTTCGTACCGCGCGCGGACCGAGCCCGAGATCACCAACGCGTCCGGCGCGCCAAGCGCGTCGTGGAGCAATAGGCCGGATTTCGCATCCTGCGCCATCGCTGCCCCGGCGCCGCATGACGCAAGGCAGGCCGCCGCAATATGATACATATGTTTCTTTATCACCGAATCTATGATACACATGATTCATGATAGTTTCAAAGCCCGAATCCGGCTGGCTCGCCCTGTTGCACCAGCTTCCGGCCAAGCCGCCCTATTTGCGGGTGAAGGTCTGGCGGCGGCTTCAGGCGATCGGAGCGGTGCCGATCAAGAATGCGGTGCATGTCCTGCCGCTGCGCGAGGAAAGCGAAACCGCTTTTCGCGACCTGCTGGATGAGATCGTCGAAGGCGGCGGCGAGGCCATATTGATCGAGGCCGGGCTGATCGCGGGGCTTTCCGACAGCGAGCTGCGCGCCCTGTTCGATGCGGCGCGCGATGCGGACTATGAGGAAATCGCGCAGGCCGCGCGCAACCTTCTCGACACGGGCCCGGCAACCGGCATCGAGATCGAGCGCCTGCAAAAGCGGCTGGTCGAGGTCGAAAGGCTCGATTTCTTCGGCGCGCACGGCCGGCAGGCAGCCGAGGCGGCGCTGCGGGAGCTCGACACGCAGCGCTACGCGCATCCCGATATCAGCCGGTCCGACCCCGCCGACACGCCCGACCCGGCCATGCTGACCAACAGGATCTGGGTGACGCGGCGCGGCGTGCATGTCGATCGTATCGCCTGTGCCTGGCTCATCCGCCGTTTCATCGATCCCGATGCCGTCTTCAGCTTCGTCGATGGCAAAAGCCATGCCGCCGAGCATGGCGAGCTGCGTTTCGACATGGCCGATGCCGAATTCACCCATGAAGGCGATCGCTGCAGCTTCGAGACGTTCATCGCGCGCCTCGGCCTCGAAGAGGACAATGCGCTCGTCGCGATCGGCGAGATGATCCACGAACTCGATATCGGCGACGGCAAATTCGATCGGCCCGAGGCGCTTGGCCTGGGCGCCATGTTGTCGGGAATCTGCGCGTCCACCGACGACGATCTCGATCGCATCGCCAAGGGCGGCGAAGCGCTCGACCAGTTCCATGCCTTTTTCAGCAGCCGGAGAGCGAGATGACCGACGCGACGCTTCAGCGTCCCGAACCCGGACAAAGCCCGATCCGTCCGAAGGATCACGGCATCCCGCTCGGCGAAGCGGTGCGCGTCTGGGCGCGGATCGCCGCGCTCAGCTTCGGCGGCCCCGCCGGCCAGATCGCGCTGATGCATCGCATCCTGGTCGAAGAGAAGAAATGGATCGGCGAGGAGCGTTTCCTCCACGCGCTCAACTATTGCATGCTGCTGCCCGGCCCCGAGGCCCAGCAGCTTGCCATTTATATCGGCTGGCTGCTCCACAAGACCAAGGGCGGGCTGATCGCGGGCGCATTGTTCGTGCTGCCCGGCTTCCTCGCCATCCTCGCGCTTTCCTATGTCTATGTGCTACTCGGCAATGTCTCGCTGGTCGAGGGCCTGTTCTTTGGCCTGAAGGCGGCGGTGCTGGCGATCGTGTTGCAGGCGGTCGTCCGGGTCGGCTCGCGCGCGCTCAGGAACAATGTCATGCGCGGGCTGGCTGCGCTCGCCTTTATCGCCATCTTCATTCTGGACGCGCCGTTCCCGTTGATCGTGCTGGGTGCAGCGCTGATCGGCTATTTCGGCGGCCGCGCCGGACTGGCCGCATTCCAGGGCGGCGGCGGTCACGGCAATGGCGGCGCGATCCCTGTGCATGACCGCGACACCGCGCTGGGCGAAGGCCTGCCCGATCATGCGCGCCCCAATCTCGGCTGGTCGTTGCGCATCTCCGGCGCCTTGCTGTTCCTCTGGCTGGCACCGGTTGCGGCGCTGCTCGTCCTTCTGGGCCCCGACGATGTGTATAGCCGCATCGCCACCTTCTTCAGCCAGATGGCGGTGGTGACCTTTGGCGGCGCCTATGCCGTGCTCGCCTATGTCGCGCAGGAAGCGGTCGACACGTTCGGCTGGCTGAGGCCCGGCGAGATGCTCGACGGGCTCGGCATGGCCGAGACGACGCCGGGACCGCTGATCATGGTCACCCAGTTCGTCGGATTCCTCGCCGCGTTCCGCGACAGCGGCACGCTCGCCCCGCTGGTCGCCGCGACCCTGGGCGCCATCCTCACCACCTGGGTCACGTTCCTGCCCTGCTTCCTGTGGATCTTCGCGGGTGCCCCCTTTGTCGAGCGGCTGCGCGGAAACCGCGCGCTATCCTCGGCGCTGGCGGCCATCACCGCGGCCGTTGTCGGCGTGATCCTCAACCTCGCGCTCTGGTTCGCGATCCATACGTTGTTCGCACAGGTGCGCATGGTGCCGTTCGCCGGCGGCGAGATCGACGTGCCGGTATGGGGTTCGCTCAACATCGTGGCGGCATTGCTGGCGCTGGGCGCCGCCATCGCCGTGTTCCGGTTCAAGGTCGGCGTGCTGCCGGTTCTCGGCGCCTGTTCGGCGCTCGGTGCCGGCTATGTGCTGCTGGTTCGCGCGGCGCTCTAGAAGCGGAAAAGGAGGTGCTTCATGAAATGGGTCACCCGCGAGCGCCCGAAGATCGATCGCATCGCCTGCCCATGGCTGATCGCGCGTTTCATCGATGACGCGCCCGAATTCCTCTATGTACCGAGCAGAACGGTGCTTGCCGCAGCCGACGAACAGGGCGCCATTCCCTACGACATACTGGGCGTCGCGCTGAGCCATGTCGGGGAGAAGTGCAGCTTCGACGCCTTTCTCGACGCATATGGCCTCGACGATCCGGCACTCCGCAAACTGGCCCTGATCGTGCGCGGCGCGGACACGTCGCGGCTCGACCTGACGCCGCAATCGGCCGGCCTGTTCGCGATCTCGCTCGGTCTGTCGGCGTGCCATGCCGACGACCACGAAATGCTCGCCCACGGCATGATCATCTACGATGCGCTTTATGCCTGGTGCCGGTCGGGCGATGCCGAGACGCACAATTGGCCGCCGGCACATTAGAGCCGAACTCGCATCCGTTCAGCACAAATCCTGTTCTCGAAGAACCGCGTCGCCATGCCCGCCCAGCGCCGGCTGTTGCTGGCTGATGCAGTGGAAAGCCCCCCCCTCGCTCAACAGCCTATTCGCCGGAAGACCGATGACGGTGCGGCCGGGGAATGCGGCCTGCAATTGCTCGAGCGCCAGCGCCTGGCTCGGGGTGCCATAGACGGGCACCAGCACCGCCCGATTGGCGATGATGAAATTGAGGTGGGAGGCCGCGAGCGGCGCTCCGTCTTCCCCGACCACAGGCCCGGGCGAAGCGACACGGATCACCTTCATCGCACGCCCTCGCGCATCGACCTTGCCCGTCAACGTATCGGCGATCACATCGTAAAGCGCGGCGTCTCCATCCTCACCCGCCGTCCCGATCGATACCAGCACGGTCGCGGGGCCGGCGAACCTGGCGACATTGTCGATATGACCATGGGTGTGATCATGTTCGAGGCCGCGATCCAGCCATAGCACCGCCTCGACACCCAATGCGTCGCGCAGTGCCGCTTCGGCATCGCGCTCGGTCCAGCGCCGGCCGCGATTGGGATTGAGCACGCATTGCCGCGTCGCGAGCGCGGTGCCTTCGCCGTCGAAATCGAGCATGCCGCCTTCGAGGACGAAGCGATGCGCGTCGAGGCGCGCACCGGCATGGCCCGCGATCGACCGGGCCACATGCAGATCGTCGGCATGTTCGAACTGTTCGCCCCAGCCGTTGAAGGCGAAGGCGGCGGCCGAGCCGTCCGCCCTGAAGATCGGCCCGGTGTCGCGCAGCCAGACGTCGCCGACATCGAAGGGCGGGATCTCGACATGCGCCACATCGGCCAGCAGGCTCAGCGCGCGCTCCCGCGCCGTCCGGTCGCCGACCGCCAGATACACATGTTCGCCGCCATATGTCGCCAGGCTGCGCACCAGCGCCGCGACCTCATGCTGGGCACCGTCGAGATTGCGTCCCCAGACCGCCGCCCGGCTGGGAAAGCCGATCCACAGGCCGTCATGGGGCGCCCATTCGGCGGGGACGCGCCGGGCCTTGTCGGTCGTCATCGCAGCGCGCGCGCGACCGCCGCGAAGAAAGCGTCGTCGTTCAGCTCGTAGCGCAGTCGGTAATTGGGTTTCGAGCGGGCGCTCAGCAGCACGATCATGAGATTCTCGCGCGGGTTCACATGGATATATTGGCCGTAAATGCCCTCGGCCTGGAACGAACCTTCGAGCTCGGGCGCCTGCAGTTCGGGCACCCACCACATATAGCCATAGGGCACCAGCTTTTCGCCGATATGATAGGGGGCGCCGGCCTCCTGGAACCAGCCGGCGGGCACCACGCGTTCACCGTCGATCACGCCGTCGTCGAGCACGAACTGACCGAAGCGCGCATAGTCGCGCATCGTCGCGCCCATGCCGCTGCCCGACACCACCATGCCGCCCGGGCTGTCGAGCCACCATGTCGCGTCCTGATCCATGCCGAGGCGCGACCAGATCTTCTCCGACAGATAATCGGTCAGCGACCGGCCGGTGGCATTTTCGAGCAGCGCCGCGACGAGATAGGATTCGCCGGTATTATAAGCCCATGCGCCACCCGCCGCGGTCAGCCGGCTCAGTCCCGACATATGGGCGACCACCGCCCGCGGGCTGAATTCGAGCTGGCGGTCGAGCAGGACGCGGCGCTCAGAGCGCGGATCGACATATTCCTCGCTCCATTTGACACCCGTGCACATGCGCAGCAGCTGGCGCACCGAAACCTCGGCATAGGGCCCGCCAATCTCGACATAGTCGGTCAGCGGCGCATCGAGATCGCCGATCGATCCGTCCAGGATTGCGGCGCCGATCAGTGCCGATGTGAAGGACTTCGCGACCGAGCAGGATGCCCAATGCGTGTCGGCGTCGAGGCCCAGCTCATAATCCTCGAGCACGACCTGGCCGTCCTTCATGATCAGCACGCCGGCGACGCGGTTGACCGACATGAAGTCGCCGAGATCGAAGGTCCGGCCGTCCTGCGCGATCTCGATCTTTGGGAAAGGCGTCGTGGCCACCGGCAGCGGCCGCGCCGGCGCCGTCCCGCGCGCGACCGGCGCATGGGGAAACATGCGGCTGTTGCGCAGCATCACGTCGACGACCTCGCCGGGCATCAGCGAACCGCCGAAAAATCGCAGCAGATCGGCTTTGTCGCCTGGGGTAATGCTCATCTAACGTCGCTCCGGGACCTGTCGAAAGCCGATTTCTAGACGGCGGCGAGACCAGGGTCGCTTTCAATAATTATGCGCCTGGCTGCAAAAAATCCGTGCGGGGCGAACACAGCACCTGATGACCGCCGCCGAGATCGACCATCTCGGCATCATCATCGTCGTCGTCCGCCTGATGATAGGCGAAGCCGGGCGGGGCCGCCGCATCGCCGGTCGGCGCGACGACAAGCTCATAATGATCATGCGCGCCCCGAACGATGCGCGGCGTGGCTTCGAGCAACTGGTGCGTATAGGGGTGGCGCGGCCGGTCGAAGATCGCTTCGCGCGGCCCCGCCTCGACGATCCGCCCGCGATACATGACGATCACGCGGTCCGCGATCTCCTCGACGACGCCCAGATCGTGCGAGATGAAGAAATAGGAGAGATCGTAAGTCTGTTTCAGGCGCATCAGCAGGTCGAGCACCTGACGCTGCACCGACGCGTCGAGCGCCGACACGGGTTCGTCGGCCACCACCAGCGCGGGCTGCGCCACGATCGCCCGCGCGATGCCGACGCGCTGGCGCTGCCCGCCCGACAATTCATGCGGATAGCGGGCGAAGAAGGTCTCGGCGAGCCCGACCTCTCGCAGCATCTGCCGCGCCTGTTCCAGCCGCGCGTCGCGGGTCAGCCGCGCATCGTGCCGCAATGGCTCGGCCACGATCCGCTCTATCGTCATCTGCGGATCGAGCGACGAATAGGAATCCTGGAAAATCATCTGGATGCCCTCGGCCGATGCGGTGCCGAATTCGATCGCCCCCGACGCGACGCGGTGCAGCCCCAGCAAGGTGCGGCCGATCGTCGTCTTTCCCGAGCCCGATTCACCGACGACGGCCAGCACCTCGCCGCGCCGTATGTCGAAACTCGCATCCTTGACGGCGCGGACGTGCCGCCGGGGTCCGAAGGGCAGCGGGCGCTTCAACGGAAAGGCGACATTGAGCCCCGACACGCCGACCAGCGTCGCATCGGCGACCGCCGCATGCGCCTCGGCCGGACGACTGGGCAGGGCCGCCACGAAGCGGCGCATATAGTCGGTGCGGGGATCGAGCAGGATCTGGCGTGCCCGTCCCTGTTCGACGACCAGGCCGTCATGCAGCACCGTCGCGCTATCCGCATATTGCGACACCATGCCGAGATCGTGGCTGACGAGCAGCACCGCCGTGCCAAGCTCGCGCGTGAGTTCGACCATCTGCTCCATGATCTCACGGCGGATGAGCGCGTCGAGCGCGGTGGTCGGCTCGTCGGCAATCAGCAGCGCGGGACGGGTGAGCAGCACCGACGCCAGCATGAAGCGCTGGCGCATGCCGCCCGAGAATTTGCCGGGATATTCGTCGAAGCATCGTGCCGGATCGCCGATCCGGACGCGGCGCAGCATTTCGAGGCTGCGCGCCCTGGCCTCGCGCGCCGAGACGCCCTCATGCAGCCGGAGCGCTTCCATCATCTGCCGCCCGACCGTCATCGACGGGTTCAGCGACGTCATCGGTTCCTGAAAGACCGCGGCCATGCGCCGGCCGCGCAGGCTGCGCAAAGTGGCGGGATCGGCGCGGACCAGATCCTGCCCCTCGAAGCGGATCGCGCCCCGGGCGATGGCGAGCGCGGGCGACAGCAGCCGGAGCACAGCGCGCCCGATCGTGGTCTTGCCGCTGCCCGATTCACCGATGAGCGCGCCGATCTCCCCCGCCTGCAACGACAGGCTGACATCGTCCACCACCGCCCGCCCGCCGGGCGCGGTGATCGTCAGCCCGTCAATGGCGAGCACCGGCTTTGCTGCGTCGCGCGTCATGCCTTCATCTTCCGGTCGAAATGATCGCGGCAGGAATCGCCGAACAGGTTGATGCCGAGCAGCGCCCCCGAGATCGCCACACCGGGCACGATCGCGAGCCAGGGCGCATCGGCGAAATAATTGCGGCTGTCGGCCAGCATACCGCCCCAGCTCGCGGCAGGCGGCGGCAGGCCGAGCCCGAGAAAGGACAGCGCCGATTCGGCGAGCAATGCCCATCCGAACAGAGACGTGGACATGACCAGCACCGGCCCGACCGTATTGGGCAGGATGTGACGGGCCAGCGTATAGATCGGCCGATTGCCGATGATCTTCGACGCGGTGATGAAATCGCGGTTGCGCATCGTCAGCACGTTCGTCCGCACCACCCGCACCATATAGGGCAGATAGGCGACGCTGAGCGCGATGACGGGCGCCAGCGACGACCCGGCCAGCACCGTCGTCATCGCGATCGCCATCACCAGCGCGGGAAAGGCGAGCAGGGCATCCATCAGCGCGATGACGATGCGATCCAGCCAGCCGCCCGCAAAGGCCGACAGCGCACCCAGCACGGCGCCGGCAATCGTGACCATGACAGTGGTCAGCGCGGCGACCGCGACGGTGATCGCCGCACCGCCCAGCAGGCGGCTGAGCACGTCGCGCCCCCATTCGTCGGTGCCGAGCCAATGCAGGAGCGAAGGTGGCGAAAGCCGCGCCGAAAAATCGACCAATGTCGGATCATAGGGCGTGGCGATCGCACCCGCGAGCGCGGCGGCCAGGGTCAGGATGACGAGGATCCCGCCGATGGCGCCGCTCGGGCGGGCGGCGAATGCGCGGATCGACGAATATCCTGAGCGCTTCCCGGCCGAAAAACCGGTGCCCACTTTTTCGGGAAGCGCTCTAGTCATGGCGCAGCGACGGACAGATGAGCGGAGCGGTCAGCTCGACCGCCAGATTGACGCCGACATAGCTGAGCATCACGATGACCATGCACCCCTGAACGACGGGATAGTCGCGGGCGAAGACGGCCTCGACCATCAATCGGCCGAGACCGGGAAGCGAAAAGACGGTTTCGATCACCACCGCGCCGCCGAGCAGGCCGCCAAGCGCCAGCCCGATCATCGTCCAGGTCGGGCCCATGACGTTCTGGAACGCATGGCGGCGCGCCACGGCGGGCTCGGACAATCCCTTCGACCGGGCATGCGCGATATAGTCGAGCTGAAGCACCTCGATGGTACTGGCCCGGACCAGCCGGACGAGCACCCCGGCCTCGATGAGCGCAAGCGTCACGACCGGCAGGACCAGATAATGCAGCCCTTCACCCGGATCGTCGAAGGGCGAGACATAGCCGACCACCGGAAACAGATCGAGCTTCACCCCGAAATAGAGCAGCATCATCAGGCCCAGCCAGAAGCTGGGCACCGACAGGAAAAAGGTCGCCGCGGTCACCACCAGCGTATCGGTTCCGCTATTCTGCCGCCATGCCGCGAACATGCCGAGCGGCAATGCGAGCAGCGCGGCGATGATCACCGCCGGCACCACCAGCAAGGCGGTAACGCCGAAGGCAGGCATCAGCAGGTCGATGACGGGGCTCTCCATCGAGATCGACCGTCCGAAATCGCCATGCGCGATCGCGGCGATCCAGTGCATGAACTGCACCGGCAAGGGCTGGTCGAGCGCCAGCGTGGCGCGGATCCGCGCCAGCGCGGCGGGATCGTCGGTATCGCCGAGGATCAGCTGCGCCGGATCGCCGGGAATGAGCCGGATGAGCGCGAAGATCAGGAACAGGGCGATCAGGATCGTCGGCAGGGCCAGGACGAAGCGGGAAAAGGCGTACCGGATCATGACCGCTTGCTCCCGGCGGCGCGCACGCCCCAGAAACGGGCGCGGCCGAATTGCCACGACCGGAACCCGGTCACGCCGTCGCGCACGGCATTGTTGTCGGCCGGGCTGAACAGCGCGATATAGGGGACGTCGCGGATCATCAGTCCATGCAGCCTTTCGAAAATGGCATGGCGTTGCGCCACATCGTCGGTCGCAGCACTCGCCGCCAGCAGGTCGAGCGCCGCCGGATCGTTCCAGGTCTTGCTGGGCGATTTCGCCCGGTCACCCAGGATGGATTCGTAGCTGAGCGACGGATCGGCCTTTGCCGAGAAACCGAACGACAGCAGCTGGAACTTGCCCGAGCGCCAGCGATCCATATGCGTCGCCCATTCGAGCACCTCGATCTTGAGGTTCAGGCCGGCCTGCCGTGCCATCGCCTGCGCCAGCAGCGCCTGGTTGAACATCGCGGGATAGCGGCGATTGGTGGTGAGGATGATCGGCTGGCCGCGATAGCCGGCCGCGCGCAGCAGCGCCCTGGCCTTTGCCGGATCGAACAATTTTCCCGGCCCGTCGGAATGGAACGGGCTCGCATTCGCGACGATCGAGGCATTGCCCGGTGCGGTCCCTTCGGTGACGAGGCGTGCCAGCGTCTCGCGATCGATCGCATAACCGATCGCTTCGCGGATGCGCGGATCGGCCAGCAGCGGATCCTTGTCCTGCACGAGAATCCCGTAGCTGCCGAGCATCGGCGCCTGGGCGATCCGGATCCCCTTCAGATGGCGGACCTGCAGCATCTCCGCGGCCGGAACCTCGGGCATGACATCGACCTGCCCCTTTTCCAGCGCCGCGAGGCGCGACGAGGCGTCGCGGATGATAAGCCAGCGCAACCGCTTCTCATAAGCGATCTTGGCGCCGATATTGCCGTCCTCGCGGCCGGGCGCGGGCCGGTATTGCGCAAATGCGTCCATATCGATGAAGCGGCCACGTTCCCACCGCACGATCCGATACGGGCCGGTGCTGATCGGCGCGTGCCAGGCGCCGTGCGCATCGACCGAATCCGGATGGAGGATAGCGCCGCCGCCGCAGGTGAACGCCGCCATCTGCGTAAGGAACAGCGGCTGGCGGCGATTGAGCGTGAACGCGACGGTCTGCGGATCGATCGCCTCAACCGCCTCGATCTTCATGCCGCGCGAACCGTCGAAATCGGCGAGGCAGGTCCAGTTGGTCGCGGGATCGAGATAGCGCCGCCACGACCAGACCACTTCGGCGGAGGTCAGCGGCCGGCCATTGTGGAATTTCACGCCGTCGCGCAGCCGGAAGACATAACGGCGGCCATCGGGCGACACCGTCAGCGATTGCGCCAGCATCAGGCCGGGACGCCCGTCCTCCTGATAGCCCACCAGCCCTTCCAGGACATGCATCATCACGGTGTCGGTGTTGGCGTCGCGATTGACGCCGGGATTGGTGCCGCGGATGTCGGAGGTCAGCGGGATCTGCATCACGCCATCGACCGACCGGGGGGCGGCCGCGCGCGGACCGCAGCCCGCCAGCCCGATCAGGGCCACGGCCAGCCCCAACGCCGCACGCCGGCGCGATGGTGAAAGGACGGTCGTCATGCTCAACGGCCGCCGGCCTCGAGCAACCGACGCGCGCTGCTCATCTCGTCGCAGATCCATTCATGGAACAGGCGCACCTGGCGCCGTGCATTGAGATTGGCCGGACGCACGAGATAATAGGACGTCCCGCTGGCGACGACGCGACGCGATGCCATCGTCAGCTGCCCGGCCTGCACCGCGTCATATGCGAGCAGCTGATCGCTCATCGTGATGCCGAAGCCCGCCTCTGCCGCGCGCAGCGCCATGTCGAGCACATCGAAATCGAGGCCCTGATCGGTGTCGATCTCGCCGCCTTCCCAGCCGAGCGCCCAGATCTTCCAATCCTGATGGTCGGGCTGGGAATGCAGCAAGGTCGCGCCGCGCAGATCCTCGACCGAGCGCAGCTCGCGCCCGGACAGATAATCGGGTGCGCAGACCGGCACGAGCCGCTCGGCATAAAGCTCGGTCACGTCCTCGCTGCGCCAATTGCCCAGGCCGTAGCGGATGCCGAGTTCGGCGTCGTTGTCGCTGGAGATCATGTCGTGCCAGCGCGTGTGGATCATCACCTTCACCAGCGGATGCTGATCCTGGAAGGTCCGCAGCCGGGGATAGAGCCAGCGCAGCGCGAAGCTCGGCAACACCCGGATCTCGACGACGTCCTGATCGCGATGGAAACTCTCGATGGTGCGGGCGATCTGGTCGAATGCGTCCTTTGTGCTCGACGCCAGGATCCGGCCCTCCGGCGTGATCTCCAGGCCGTTATGGCCGCGCTGGAACAGGGTGATGCCGAGCTGCTGTTCCAATATCCGGACCTGGCGGCTGACCGCGCTCTCGCTCACGCGCAGCGCCGCCGCGGCCTTGCGGATGCTCATCTGCGCCGCAACGACTTCGAAGCATTTCAGTGCGTTCACGGATGGAAGGCGACGGGACATGGTGGCAGCCCTGCTGTGAAAGGGATCGTCAATATTGCGTGTTGGTGATCCAGATGGTCTTGCTGTGCAGATACTGATCCAGCGCCTCCACGCCCTTGTCGCGGGCGAGAGAACCGGATCGCTTATAGCCGCCGAACGGGGTCTTCATGTCACCCTCGGTGAAGCCGTTGATCGCCACCGTACCGCATTCCAGGCGATTGGCGACGTGCATCGCGGCGTCGATGTCGCGCGTGTAGATGGTGGCATGCAAGCCGTAATCGCTGTCATTGGCGACACGCACGGCCTCGTCGAGACCATCGACCTTCAGAATCCCCAATACCGGGCCGAATATCTCTTCGCGCGCGAGCGTCATCGCCGGCGTCAATCCGGCAAGGACGGTCGGCCCCATGAACCAGCCGTCCCGGCCCTGATCGGCACGATCGAGCGTCACCACAGCGCCTTCGCGCCGGCCGATATCGAGATGGCGCCGGACATTAGCCCGATGTTCCTCCGACACCAGCGGCCCCATTTCCGTCGCCGGATCGAGCGGATCGCCGATCACGATCGCATCGGCACGCTGCGCCACCGCATCCACGAATGCGTCGTGAAGCCCGCCGCCGACGATCTGGCGCATATTGGCCGAACAATTCTGGCCGGCGTTCCAGAAAGCGGACATCGCCGCATTCTCGATCAGATCGTCGGACAAGGGCGCATCGTCGAGGATGATGAACGGGCTCTTGCCGCCCATTTCGAGCCCGACGGTCTTCAGATTCGTATCGGCGGCATAGCGCAGGAAATGGCGGCCGACCTCGGTGGATCCGGTGAAGGACACGGCATCGACGTCGGGATGGCGCCCGATCGCGGCGCCCGTGGTCTCGCCAAATCCCGGAACGACGTTGAGCACACCCGCCGGCACGCCCGCTTCGGCCGCCAATTCGGCGAGGCGCAATGCGGTGAGCGACGTCTGCTCCGCCGGCTTCACCACCACCGAGCAGCCCGCGGCCAGCGCCGGCGCGAGTTTCCACGCCGCCATCAGCAGCGGGAAATTCCAGGGCAGGACCAGCCCGACGACGCCGACCGGTTCCTTGATGATCATCGCCCACACATTTTCGCCGGTCGGGGCGACCTTGCCGAAACTCTTGTCGATCAGTTCGGCATACCATTGGAAGCAGGACGGGACTTCCTCGCCGATCTCCTTCAGGCAGTCCCGGATCGGCTTGCCGCTGTCGAGGCTTTCGAGGACCGCGAGATCCTCGGCATTGTGCCGGATGAGATCGGCAAGCCGCAGCAATATGGCCTTGCGATATTCGGGCGGCTGCCGTCCCCAGACACCGTCGCGCACGCTGCGCCGGGCGGCGCGCACCGCGCCATCCACCTCGGCGTCGCCGCAATGGGCCACCGTCGCGAAGGCCCGACCGGTCGCCGGGTTCACGGTTTCGAAAAGCGCGGGCCCGTCGCTCCAGGCGCCATCGATGAATGCGCGGCCCGCCATCGACAATCGCGACGCGATCGACCGGTAATGCGCGTGATCGGCAATGGTCATGACGGACTCCTCAAAGCGGCGCGTGGGGCTGGCCGAAAGTGCCCCGTTCGAAACGATCGAGACGGAATGCCGAAAGATCGAGCGGCGACGCCCGTCCGGCCGCGATCGCGGCGACGGTGCGGCCGACCGCCGGCGCAAGGCCGAAACCATGCCCGGAGAAACCGGTCGCCACGACCAGGCCCGACACGCCCGTCGCGCCGTCGACGACCGGCAGGGCATCGGGCAGCACGTCGATCGCGCCGGCCCAGGATCGCTCGATCTCCACAGTCTCAGCGCCCGCGAAAAGCTGCCTGAGCAGGTCGCGCATCTTGCCGGCCCGCTTCTCATTGGGGGCCAGGAAGGGCCGGCGCGGTTCGATCAGCCGCTCTTCGCGTTTCCGCACGATCAGGCCGTGCAGATCGTCGAGCAAGGGTCGGCCGATGCTCAACCGGAAGGTACGCCAGTTCGCCAGGAAACTGGACAGGAAATAGCGCGCATTGTGCAGTGAGCCCAAGGTCACGTCGACGTCCGACGTCGATTCCGCGGCGATGATGCACGATCCGTCGGCGCGTTGCCGCAGGCCGAGCCCGAAGCCGCAGAAACAGGGCTGTGCAAGCGGCGGCACCGGGGTGGTCAGCGACACGGTGTTGCGGACCGTCTTTTGCGGCAGCAGCAGCCCCAAGGGCCGCAGCAGATGGTGGGAAATCGCACCCGCGGCGCAGATCACGACATCGCTGCGGATCAGGCCATGTTCGGTCTGGACGCCAGCGACGCGGCCCGCCGCGACATCGATGCCGATCGCGCCGCAATCCTCCAATATCTCGACGCCCGCCGCCCGGGCCGCGCGGGCAAAGGCCATGGTCGCCTGTCCCGGTTCGGCCTGGCCGTCGTCGGGCGTGTACAGCGCGCCCACCGCGGGCCGATTGAGCGACGGCAACAGCCGGGCGGTTTCGCCGGCACTGAGGAGACGCGACGAGGTCGCGTTCGTACCCAACTGGCGGAGCCAAGCTTCGAAAGCGCCATATTCGGCATCGTCGGCCGCAGCGAACAGGCAGCCCGTGGCTCTCCAGCCGAGCGGTGTGCCGAGTTCGGCCTCGAGCCCGGGCCAGATGCGCAGCGCCTCCAGCGCCAGCGGCATTTCGGCGGGGTCGCGATATTGCGTGCGCACGAACCCCCAATTGCGGCCCGACTGCTGCGATGCGACGCGATCCTTTTCGATCACCACCGCCTTCACGCCGGCCTGCGCCAGATAATAGGCGGTCGCGATCCCCATGATGCCGCCGCCGATGATGATGGCGTCGGCGCGATCGGGCAGCGCCCAGGCGCGGTTCCCGATCCGGGCGAGCACGTCGTCCGGGGTATGCGGCCTGAGATTAAGGGCGGACATCGACAATCGCGTCCATGTCCATCTCGATGCGCATGGCGGGATCGAACAGCTTCGCCTCGACCGTCGTGCAGGCGGGACAGATCCCCTCAAAGGCCCGGGCATAGGCCTCCATGATCGCGTCATAATCTTCGGCATAAGCGAGATACATGCGGACCCGGACGATATCGGCGAGCGTGCCGCCGACCTGGGCGAGCGCGGCCTCCACATTGCGGATCAGCTGCTCGGTCTGCTCGACGGGGCCGTCGGCAAGCGTGCTCGTGGCATAGTCGTAACCGGTGGTTCCGGAGATCATCAGATGATTTCCGACGAGCACGGCGCGGCTGTAATTATAGATACGCTCGAATTCGCTGCCCGATGTGATGCGCGTGCGTGGAATGGCGGTTGGCCTGTAGGTCGAAGTCATTGTGGATTCCCGAAAAGATCATGGTGTCTGGACGCGCCCGCCCGTCACGGAGCGGCGGTGAGCCGGTCGGGCGAAAGGGCTGCGGCATCGATCCCGAATTCGCGCAGCGCGTCGGGCAGCGCCTGCCCCAGCGCCGCGGCGGCCGCCGCCTGCCCGAGCGCCGGGGAGGTCAGCACGCCGCATCCTCCCTGCCCGGCCACCCAGACGAAAGAGGGATCGTCGGCGCGCGCGCCGCCGACCGGATTGCGGTCGGCAAGGAAGTTGCGCAGTCCCGCCCAGCTGCTCATCGGGCGCCCGATGGCGAGCGTCGTATCCGCCGCGATATTCTCGATCGCTTGGGCGACATCCAGATCGTCGGGATAGACGTCGCTCGGCGGCGACAGCACTTCGTCGGCCAGGCTGCCCATGAACCGACCGGTCTCAGGCTTCAGATACCATTGTCGATCGACCTTGAAGACATGCGGCCAGGCATCGACCGTCAGCCCGGCCGGCGCCGCGAAAGTGAAGGCGGTTCGCCGCATCGGCCGGATGCCGATGGGCGCGACGCCCGCCATCGCCGCGATCTGATCGACCCAGGCGCCGCCGGCATTGACGATGACCGGCGCCTCGAACGCCCCCTTGCCCGTGGTCACGATCCACCGGCCATTCCGGCGATCGATCGACGAGACCGGTGCGTCGAGAAGGATCTCGGCGCCATGGCTGCGCGCGCTGCGGACATAGCCCTGCAACAGCCTGTTGCTGTCGATGTCGGCAGCGCCGGGTTCATAGATGCCGAGCTCGACACCGTCCGGACGAAGCGCCGGAAACAATGCCAGCGCCTCAACCCCCGAAAGCGGCCGCGCCTCCGCGCGGGCCGATGCCAGGCGCTGCGAGAGCATGTCGAGGCGAGCGCGATGCTCCGCCGCACCGACAGTGAGGCAGCCTCGCGGCGAAAGCAGTGATTCCTCGCCGAATTCCGCCGGCGGCGTATCGAAGAACGACCGGCTGGCCGCCCCGAGATTGCGCATCAGATCCGCGGCGATGCCGACGGTGAACTGCTCGGCCGAGCGCCCCGAACTCTGGGTGCCGAGCGCCGGCTCCCGCTCGATCAGGAGCACCGATGCGGACCGTGCCAGGAAATAGGCGGTCGAGGCACCGGCAAAGCCCCCTCCGACGACGATGACATCGAACTTCATTTATATCCTCGTTTCATGACGGCGTCCCCGACGATGGATGTCGATCGTATTGCGTGTCGGGGACGGTCGGGGGTCATCATCGGAGCCGGATCTGGCCATGGCCGTCAGAAGGAGGTCGCGACCGAGACCTTCACCGTCCTCGGTACGCCCTGTTGCAGCAGGCTCGACCCGGTGGCCGCCCAATATTCGCGGCCGCCGACATTCTCGCCATAGAGGCGGAACGAGGTCGGATGTCCGGCGATCTCGGTCTCGTAGCGCAGGCCGAGGTCGAAGGTCGTATAGCCTTTGACGAAGGCGGTATTCGCGGCATTGGCGGCGCGACGCCCGACCCGGAACATGCCCGCGGAGACCCGCAGCCCATCCAGCGCCTCGATGCGATATTCGGCGAAGATCGAACCGCTGAACTTCGAGGTGTTCTCGATCACATTGCCGACCACGGCCGCGCTGCCGGTTCTCTGCACGGCATCGAGGAACACGCCGCTGACCGACAGGGACAGGTTGGGCCCGATATTGCCGCTGCCGCTGAATTCGAAGCCCTTGAAGCTGGCCTGGCCATCCTGGACGAACAGGTTCGCGGCATTCAGATAGGCCGATGTCCGGTCGATATCGAAATAGGCGCCGGTGATCAGGAAGCCGCGCATGGGTTCGAGCTTCACGCCGAACTCGCGCTGCTTGCTGAGCGCGGCCGGCAGGACCTGCCCGGCATTGGTCGCGATCTGCGGGACGATGCCGCCCGATTCGAGCCCTTCGATATAATTTCCGTAGATGCTGAGCCAGCGCATCGGCTTGACCAGCGCGCCGTACGACCAGGAATCCGGGCTGGCCTTGTAGATGGCCGTCAGGCTGCGATCCTCATAATCGGTCTTGCGATAACCGACGATGAGATTCAGCCATTCCCCGACGCTGGCGCGATCGAAGATGAACACCGCGCTTTCCTTGACGCGCGAAATGCTCGTGATCGTGCGCGCCGGCGTCGGCTGTTCCGGAATGACGATGGGATCGTAGAGATTCTGCGCGAATGTGTAGCGGGTCGCGGCGGGGATGTTGCTGGCGCGGGTGTAATAGGACGCTCCGATCAGCAGATTATGCTTGATCGGTCCGGTCTGGATGACGCCCGCCACGTCGCCACGCACGATCCGCGCGCGATAATCATTGCCATGGGTGAGCGCGAGACCGAGCGTGCCGTTGCCCGTCGCGAGATTATAGCCGGAGAAGGACGAATAGCGGCGGTCGCGCTTGAGATAGGATTCGCCCGTGCCGAAGGTGACGCTCCAATCGTCGGAGATCGTGTATTTCAGGCGGGCGAGCAGGTTGTACTCATAACCCTCGGACAGCAGCCAGGTGGCACCGACATTCTTCGACGCCTTTTGCAGCGGCGGCACGGTGACCACGCCGTTGACGGCGGCGGGCAGGACCAGTTCGGTCGCCTCGGTGATCGACTTGTCGATATATTCGGCGTCGAGCTGCAAGGTCAGCCGGTCGGTGACCGACCAGTCGAAAGCCGCGGACGTGAAGAAACGCCGGCCGGTCGTGCGATCGACGCCGGTTTCGAGCGAATTGGCGGCCGCGTTCACGCGCAGCCCGACATCGCCCCATCGCCGGCCGATATCGACATGGCCGCCAAAGGAGCCGTGGAGATTGCCGCTGACATCGACCTTGTTGACGGGATCGGCGGTCGCGCGGGACGAGACGAGATTGACGATGCCCGATGGCGAGGCGAACCCGTAATAGAGGCCGGCGGCCCCCTTCAGGATCTCGACACGATCCTTGCTCTCGATCGGCATGTCGATGAAGTTGATGATCGGCAGGATGCCGTTGAACCGGAAGTTGGTCAGGTTGTCGACGGCGATGCCGCGAATGGAGAGATTGCTGTAGATCGTGCTGTTGAGCTGCGACTGGGTGACGCCGGCGGTGTTGCGCGCCGCATCCATGATGCTGCCCGCCTGCTGCGCATCGAGCAATTCGCGGCTGAGGACCGAGACGGTCAGCGGCGTATCGATGATGCGCGCATCGCGAAACGCACCGGCCTGCAGATAATCCTGACCGAAACTGTTGCGCCGATCGGCGGTGACAACAATTTCCTCGTTCGATTGCGCACCCTGCGACTCCACCTGCGCTATTGCCATTGACGAAGCCGAGCAGCAGATCGCCGCCATTGCAGATCGAAAGGCCATGGTCTTGATCTTTTCCATTTCACACCCCCTGTTTTTTTATGGAACGCATGTGGATTTCGATAGAATTGAATTTTTACTCGAACTCTATTTCGATCACTGCGAAATTCATGGGTGATGATGATCCCGAGCAGGCAGTCGAGTCGATCACAATTTTTGGAAGCCGCCCCCTAATTGTCGAGCAAAGCGGGCGTGCTGGCACGACGCGACTTTGCCCCACTTCCGCCATTTGAGAACGATCCTCCGCGTCTCCGCGCCTCCGCGTGAACTGTCATCGCCTGGCAGCGCTTCCGGATTGGCAGGTTCACGCGGAGGCGCGGAGACGCGGAGGAGAAAGCTTGCTGCTGGCGCAGATCCTGTCTCGACAACGGGATGATGGGCTCATCATCGGACCGATCGCTCGCGAGCCTGATCAGGATCGGGCGGAGGGCTGTCGGCCCGATCGGGCGGACGCGCCGCGCGCGCGCCGCCGCGACCACCAGAGCCAGAGCCCGAGCATGATCGTCGCGAGCAGGCCGGCGCCCATCACCAAAGTGGCGAAGCGGCCGGCGCTGCCGCCCCATTCGCCGGTATGGATGGTATAGAGCGCGACCACCGCCCTGGCGGGAAGGCCCGCTGCCGTCGCATCCCAACGGCCGATGACATCATAGGATCGCGCGTCCACATAGACGCGGCTGGTGCCGAATATGCGCCGCCATTCCGTGGGCTGCCGCATCTGCAGCACATAGCAGTGCCGGTCCGCACGCGGCAGCGAAACGACGACCAGACCGGCATCGGGGAAGACCTGCCTTGCGCTTTCCAGCGCCCGGGCGGACGACAAAGCGGGCATCGGCCCGGCGGTGGCGGTCCGGCATTGCGGCGGCAACGCGGCCCGGCTTGCCGTCAGCTGTTCGAGCGTCGGGATGAAGGACAGCCCGAGCCCGGTCAGCGTGATGACGAGGCCGAAGGGCAACACCCATAATCCGAGCGCCCTGTGCCAGGAGAAGCTTCTGACCACGGCATTGCCGGCGCGGGCCGGTACGAGTGCGGAACGCCATCGCCGTTTCATCGGCCAGGCCAGTTTCAGCGCGATCAGGATGTTGACGAACAGCATGGCGGCGCTCGCGATGACGATGATCCGTCCCGTGGCGCCCGCGAGCAGGGATTTGTGGAGGAGCAATGCCCCGCGCGCGAGCGAAAGCTTCCACCAGGGCCCGTTCCACGCGCTCACGCGCTGGACGGCGCCGCTCGCCCCGTCCACGCGCCAGACCCGGAACCCTTCGGCGCGATCCTCGACCAGGATATCGATCTGCCCCGGCACGCCGCCGCTGACGAAATATTCGTGGACGGTGGCACCCGAGCGGCCGATCGCCGCGATCGTGCGATCGACGGCGGCCGAGGAGACGGCGCGCGCCGAGGCGCCCATCGCCATGTCGTCGGCGGTCCGGGCATAGATGAGAATGGTGCCCGTCAGCGCCTGGATGATCCAGAACAGCGCGAGCGACAGCGACACATAGCGGTGGATCGTCAACAGTCTGCGTTTCATCGACTCTGGCTTCCGAACGAGACGGTCAGGCGCAGACCGGCCAGCAACGCGCTTTTGGAGTCGGGATCATAGGCCGGCCGCAGGATATATTGCACGTCCGGCTGAAGGCTGACGGTCTCGCTCAATGCAAGATGATAAGTCAGTTCGACATTGGTTTCACGCCGCGCATAGCCGATCCGACCGGGTCCGTCGGGACGGACACCGATCGTGCTCACCGCCAGCCCCACCCTGTCGTCCGCCCGTCCCGGAAACGGTGCGTGGCGGACGATGCCGCCGCTGATCTGGTGGCGCACGTCCGAAATCGCCGCATCGGCGAAGCCGATACGGAGCCAGCCGGCAAGCCCCCGGACAGCCGGCAATTCGGCCGTCGCATAGATGCCGCCGCCCTGGCGCCTCGTCACGGTGTCCGGTGTCGGGGCGGGCGCACGGCTATATCGATAGACGCCGAGCCCGAGCGAGGGGCCATCCCGACCGAAGGCGTAGCGCGCCTGGCCAACGATCAGCGCGCCATCCCGCCCGCGCAGACGCATCGCGAGGCCGCCATGGGCGGTCGCATCCGGCGCGCCGTCGACGACCGCGGCCTGAAGCGTCAGGCCCGACCAGGTCGCGGTGCCGCTGATGCCGAGCCCGGTGGCCGGATAGGTGGAGGGGCCGTTGACTCCGCTCGCCGCGAATTCGGTGCCCATGCCGTGCCCGCCGTTGAGGAAGAGCGATGCGGTATCGATGGCGTCGAACTGCGCATTCAGATCCATCAGCCCCATACGCATCGATGCGTTGGGCGCGAGCCTTGCCTCCACCCATGCTTCGAACAGCCGGTGGTCGGGGTCGCTTTCGGCATTGTCGATGCCGTGCCCGTCACCGACCAGCCGCTCGCTGGGGCCATGGCCGACGATATGGAAATAGCTTGCATGGGCGCTCAGCCATCCGATGCCGGCGGCGTGCCCGTCGATGGTGATCGCCGCGTCGATCTTGTTGAGCGCCGCGATGTTGCGCCGGGCGCCATTGTCGATCGCGGCCCAACCATCGGCGATACTGCTCAGCCGCCAGGTGACGGGGGCATCCGAGCCCTGCGCGCAGGCGATCGACGGATACAGGCCGAGTATCGCGGCAGCCAGGCCGAGGCCCAGCCGCCGGTTGCCGGCGCACCATGCGCCGACCGTGCGAACGGGAGCCCGGCGTCCCCGGCCCCCTGAAAGCCATCGCTGAAAATGATCTGCCAACGCAGTGTCTCGCTATGGGGCCGCCGGCCATGTCGCGCGTGCGGGTGCCGTCCGGGCCGATGCCATGGCCGGCGCCCGCGGCGCCGTGCTGCTCAGGGCTGGACGAAGGTGAGCGTCGCGACATGGGTGACCTTCGACACCCGCATCGTCCCCTGAAGCATGTCGGTCTTTTCGTCATGATCGACATAGATCAGATATCGGCCGCCCGGCTCGGCCGGCACCGCGAACCGGCCGGCATCGTCCGATTTGATATTCTTCAGCCAGCCATCCGGGCGGATAATCCTGACGCCCTCGCGCGGCGCGGGCGCGCCCTTGAACATGATCTGGAAATCGTTCGCACCGGATCGCTGCGGGACGATTTCGAAGTCGAGCACCGCCCGGGTCTCGGCCCGGCCCGCTTTGGCATAATAGATCCGCGCACTGTAGCTGCCGTCCTCACCGCGTTCCGGATCGAAGATCGCGGCATCGCGCAGCCTGATATCCCCCGTGCCCGACACCGCCGCCTCGAGATGATCGGCGCGGCGCGTCAATGTGGCGGCCTTTGCCGGATCGTCGCGAAAGACCAGGGGCGCCTTGAGGCGGGGGAATTCCTTGTCCCCGCCCGGCGGCACGGGGTAATCGGGCTCGCCGAGAAAGACCCTGGCCGGCCCGGACGCATCCTGTTCCAGCCAGATCTCGTGCGCATTCGCCTGCGACGCGGCCATCAGAGCGGCCACGCCCAAAAGATATTTCCGGTCCATATCCATCCCTCATCGATCGGCCGCCCATCACCCGAATGGGCGGACTGGCTGACGAGGGATCATCCCTGCTTATCCATCGCTTTGGCGATTACAATTATTGGGGGACCGTTGCGGATTATGATCCCGCCGGGCTAGAGCGTTTCCACGATGAGCGGAAACGCTCTGGTCTTTCGCGGTCGCATTTTCCGAGCCGTTGACTGTAAACGGTCAACTCGAAAATGCTCTAATTCCAGATTTCGGTCGCGACGCGCATCCAGTTGCCGCCGACGATCGCGGCGATCGCCGCCTCGCCATAGCCGGCGCGGTCCATCAGTTCGACGGTCGGCCCCAGAAAGCCGGGCGGGCAAAAGGCGATCGGCTGCCACAGATCGAGCGGGCCCCAGACATCGGGGGCGGCCGCGAAAGCCTGTTCGAGACGTTCATTGTCTGCGGTCCAGTCGAGACCCAGCCCCAGATGATCGGGGCCGACCATCTGCACGACATGATCCATGTGGCGGAACAGCAATTCGGGGGTCGGCTGCCCCCCCAGATAATAGCCGGCGCCGGTGATCCCGACGACGCCGGCGCGCGCCGCGCAGCCACGGATCACGTCGTCGGCGATGTTGCGGACATGCGGATAGAGGCTGGCGACGCCGTGATGCGAGAACATCACCGGCGCCGTCGACACCTCCAGCATGTCGAGCTGCGTGCGATGCCCGGCATGCGCGCCGTCGACGATCATGCCGACTTCGTTCATCCGCTCGATCACGCGGCGGCCGAAGCGGGTCAGGCCGATATCGCTGCCGTCGGCGCAGCCGCCGCCGATCGAGTTGGTGATGTTGAACACCGGGTGGCACAGCCGCACGCCAACGGCATAATAGAGATCGACCATGTCCAGATCGCGTTCCAGGCATCGGAACCCCTCGAGCTGGATCCCCACCGCCAGCTTGCCCTCGCGCTTCGCGCGCCGGATATCCTCGACGCTTTCGACCAGGCTGCACATGTCGCGCCGCGACCAGACCTGCCGACGCATCCGCGCGATGCGCTGGATCGCCTGGGTGATGTTGTGATCGTCGCCCGCCGGGTGGCACTGGATGAAATCGAACCCGGCCTCGGCATAGCGGTCGAACAGATCGGCGCCGTTCCCGATCGGCGGTTCGTAGACGAAGATCATATCGGTGAGGATCACATCGTCGCCGAACCGCTTCCGAAGTCCGGAGCCGGAATAGTCAGAATGCATGAGCGAAATTCCTATAGGAAACGGAACGGGATTCGAGCCTGTCAGGCCGCCGCCGGGCGCCCCATGTCCGCTCATCACCACGAGTCCGGCAAGTTCACATTATAACCATGACAATGTCAATGCGTGGACGGGCCGAAACCATCTTCAAAAATATCCATTGAAAATAATTTCTTATCGGGGATTCCGCGCCCCGGAAAACGCAGCGCCGGAATCCGCCGTTGAATTCATGAGGTCGTCCGAAGCGACGCCTCGAACCGATCGGCGAGCGCGGCCGCCATATGTTCGACGAGTTCGCCGCGCTGGCCGGTCCTTTCCCAGGCATAGAGCGAAACCACCATCGCCGGCTCCGGCCCCAGCGCCGGGCAAGGCCGGATCCGGTAGCCCGCAACCGTAAAGGTCGGCACGAGCGACAGGCCGAGCCCGGCCTCGACCGCGACGAGCACATTGTTCAGGCTGCTGCCGGTAAAGGCGATGTACCAGCGGCGGCGCTCGCGCTCGATCCGTTCGAACATCGCCTCGCGATAGAGGCCGCCCGGCGGAAAGGCGACCAGCGGCACCGGATCGGGCCATTCATGATCGCGATCCGCGCTTTCGAACCAGCCGATCGCTTCGGGAAAACTGGCATGGTGATCGACGCTGGCGGTCGGTTCCTTGACGATGACGATGTCGAACTCGCCCGCGCGGTAACGCCGGCCGAGATCGCGGCTGAGCCCGGTGATGACGTCGAGCCGTATCTCGCGATGCCGCTTCGCAAAGGCGGCGAAGATCAGGCTCATCTGCGAGGTGACCATATCGTCGGGCACGCCGATCCGGATCGATGCGGTGCCGGCCTGATCCGACAGCAATGTTTCGGCCTCGCGCTGGAGCGCCAGGATGCGGCGGGCATGGCCGAGCAGGCGTTCGCCCGATGCCGTCGCCCGAACCGGCCGCGCCGTCCGGTCGACGAGTTCGTGGCCGACCGCCTGCTCCAGCCGGCCGAGCTGCTGGCTGATCGTCGACTGGGTCATGTGCAGCCGCGCCGCGGCCAGCGTGAAGCTGCCGGTGTCGGCGATGGTGACGAAGGCGCGGAGGAGACGGGGATCGAGCATGGAGTCATTCTGAAAATAGATAATATTTATCCATACATCTAATTTGCGAATGTTCCAACGCGAAGCTACCCATGGGACGAGTTGGGATTCCGGGACGTTCGACCAATGAAATCTGTGTTCACCGCCATTCTCGCGGGCCTTGCGCTGCTGCCGATACAGGCGGCCGCAAAAGATCGGGCGGACGTGCTGATCCGCCACGCGACCATCGTCGATGTCGAGCATGCGCGACTGATCCCCGATCAGGCCGTCGCCACCACGGGCGGCGAGATCGTCGCGGTCGGCGGCGACGCCGAGATCGCCCGGCAATGGGGCGCCAAGCGGACGGTCGATGCCAGGAGCCGGTATCTGATCCCCGGCCTGTGGGACATGCATGTCCATTTCGGCGGCGGCCCCGCGCTCATCGAAGAGAATAAGGCGCTGCTCCCGCTCTATGTCGCACATGGCATCACCACGGTGCGCGACGCGTCGGGCGATCTGCCGCAACAGGTGCTGAGCTGGCGGCAGGCGATCCGCGACGGCAGCCTGTTCGGCCCGACATTGTTGAGTTCGGGCCCCAAGATCGAAGGCATCAAGCCGATCTGGAAGGGCACCATCGAAACCGGATCGACCGATGATGTCGACAAAGCGGTGGCGCAGTTGAAGGCGCTGGACGTCGATTTCGTCAAGATCACCGACAGCACGCTCAAGCCCGAGCTGTTCCTCTATGCGCTGCGCCAGGTGCGAGCCGCCGGGCTGCGCGCATCGGGCCATATCCCGATGGCGCTCACGGTCCGGCAGGCAGTCGATGCCGGGATCAGCTCGATCGAGCATCTCGGCTATGCGTTCAAGGCGGGCGCGAAGGACGAGGCCGGCATCGCCGCCGATTTCGCCGCCGGCCGCATCGACCGCGCCGAGGCCAATCGCCGGATCAATGCCGGTTTCGACGAGGCGACGGCGATGGCGTCCTATCGCCATTTCGCCGAGACCGGCGTCTTCGTCACCCCCACGCTCAACGGCGGCCGCATCATCGCCTATCTCGACCAGGACGATCACCGGAACGACGATTATCTGGCCTATATCGGCCCCGGATTGCGCGCGACCTACACATGGCGCGTCGAACGCGCCGCGCAGGCCGACGCCGCCGCGATCACGGCACGGCATGACCAGATCGAGCGCGAGGCGGCGGTGCTGCCGATGCTCAAGGCGGCGGGCGTCACGATCATCGCGGGCACCGATGCCGGCTTTCTCAACTCGTTCAACTATCCCGGCATCGGCCTGCACGACGAGATGGCGCTCTACGTCAAATACGGCCTGACCCCCGCCCAGACGCTGGCCGCCGCGACGCGCGCGGGGCCGGCATGGTTCGGCACGCTCGATCGCTTCGGTTCGATCGCGCGCGGCAAGGCGGCCGACATGGTGCTGCTCGATCGCAATCCTCTGGAGGATATCGCGGCGACGCGGGCGATCCGCACGGTGATCATGCGCGGCATTGTCCATGACCGAGCGGCGCTCGACCGGATGCTGGCCGACACCCGCGCCAAGGTCGCCGCGTGGAACGCCAAGCCGGCGCCTTGACCGTTCAATCCATGCGCGACGAAGAGCATTTCCTGCACGCGGCGATCGCGCTCGCCCATGCCAATGTCGCGGCGGGCGGACGCCCCTTCGGCGCGGTCGTTGTCCGGGACGGCGAAATCGTCGCGACGGGCGTCAACGACGTGGTCGGTTCAAACGACCCGACCGCCCATGCCGAACTGAACGCCATCCGCGCCGCCAGCCAGGCACTCGGCTCGGCCGACCTCAGCGGCTGCGCGGTCTTCGCCAGCGGCCATCCCTGCCCTATGTGCATGGCCGCGATGCGGCTGGCCGGTATCGGCGCGGTGACCTATGCCTATTCCAACGACGACGGCGAACCCTATGGTCTGTCGACCGCCGCGATCCGCGCCGATCTGGCCAAGCCCTTTTCCGAACAGTCGATAAGGATCCGGCACCTGCCGGCGCACCTCGACAGCTGCCCCGACCTCTATGGCGAATGGAAGCGGCGGCAGGACACCGAACGCCGGGGCTGACCCTGTGCGGACACGCATTCCCCTGATCGCGGCCGTCGCCATGATCGGCCTCAATCTGCGGCCGTTTCTCACCGGCATCGGCCCGCTCGCGTCGCGCATCGGCGCTGACACCGGCCTGAACCTGCAGGGCATGGCGCTGCTGACATTGGTGCCGATGCTGATCATGGGCGCCGGCGCCTTTGCCGGCCCCGCCCTGCAAAACACGCTGGGACCGCGGCGTGCGGTGGTCGCCGCACTCGCCCTTCTCGGCATGGGTTCGCTGTTGCGGCTGGCCGCGTTCGGCGGCTGGGCACTGCTCGGCACGGCGGCCATGTGCGGGCTCGGCGCCGCGATCGTGCAGGCGGTCTTTCCCGGGATCATCAAGCGGCAATTTCCCGGGCACGTCCCGATCGTCACCGGGCTCTATTCGTCGATGCTGATGGGCGGCGGCGCGCTCGGCGCGCAGATCGCGCCGATCGTCGCGCGTGCATCGGGAAACTGGCGTCTCGGCCTGGCCACCCTGGCGCTGCCCGCGATGATCGCCCTGGCGATGGCGGCGCGCATCCTGCCACGCCACGTCATGGTCGGGCGCGATGACCGGCCGATCGCGGCATTGCTGAAACGGCCACGCAGCTGGCTGCTGATGATCTGTTTCGGCCTGGTCAATGGCGGCTATGCATCAATCGTCGCATGGCTTGCGCCATCCTATCAGGATCATGGCTGGACCGGCACCGCCAGCGGCGGCCTGCTCGCCATGATGGCGGCCAGCCAGACGGTCGCGGCGCTGCTGATCCCCGCACTGGCGCGCAGGGGCGAGGATCGTCGCCCCTGGCTGTGGCTGACGCTGGCGATGCAGGCGATCGGCTTTGCCGGGCTCGCCGCCTGGCCGACGCTGCTGCCCGTCCTCTGGGCGATCCTGCTCGGCGCCGGGCTCGGCGGCTGTTTCGCCCTGTCGATGATCGTCGCGCTCGACCATCTGCCCGATCCGGCGCGCGCCGGCGCGCTGTCCGCGCTGATGCAGGGCGGCGGCTTCCTGATCGCGGCGATTCCGCCCTGGATCGTCGCGGCGCTGCACGATGCCAGCGGCGGATTCGTCGCCGGCTGGATCTTTCATCTTTGCTGTGCCGCCATCGTCGCGGGCCTGATCGTGCGGCTGGCACCGAGCGGCTATGCGCGCGCAATGGCCGGCGGGCCGACATCGCCCGCCCCGCAATCACTCAGGCTCTAGGCGGCACTCAAGGTCATGCCGCCATCGGCATTGAGCACAGCGCCGGTGATCGTGGCGCCCCAAGGCCCGAGCAGGAACAGGATCTGCTCGGCCGTCTCCTCGGCCGTGGTCGCGCGCCCGATGGGGACGGCGCGGCGCGCGAACGCGCCAAAGGCCTCCGCCTCGCCGCCGGACTGCGCGGCAAGATTGCGGAACCAGGGCAGCGTCCGGAACAACGGGGTTTCGACGACGCCCGGAGCGATCGCATTGACGCGGATGCCCTCGGCGGCGACCTCCGCCGCGGCGGTGCGTGCAAGCTGAACCAGCGCCAGTTTCGAGACGGCATAGCCCGACATGCCCTGCTGCGCGCGAAATGCGGTCGAGGACGACAGCAGGACGATGCCGCCGCCCCGCGCGCCCGCGCGGATCAGCCGGATACCCGACTGGAGCGCGAGGAAACTGCCGTCGAGATTGACGCTCAGCGTCCGTCGCCACTCGGCGATCGGCAGATCCGCGACGGGCGCGACCGCATGGCCGATGCCCGCCGCCGCGACGACATGGTCGACATGGCCGAACCGCGCACCGATCCGTGTTTCGAGCGCGGTCCAGGCCGCGGCATCGGCGACGTCCTGCACCGCGATCTCGATCGCGTCGCGCGCCAGGTCGAGGCCGTCGGCGACACGCTCCAGCGCCTCGCCGTCACGGTCGACCAGCACCAGCCGCACGGCGCCCTGGGCCCGCAGCGCGCGGACCGTCGCCGCACCGATGCCCGATGCCGCGCCCGTGACGAGCGCGGTCATGCCGCTGAACGGACCGTCGGTCATGCCACCCGCACCACCAGCTTGCCGACATTGCCGCCGTCGAACAGCATGTTGAGCGCTTCGGGTGCGTTCTCCAGCCCCTCGACCAAAGTCTCGCGCCCGTTGAGCGCCCCTTCGGCGATCCATCGGCCGAGCTGCGCCGCCGCAGCGGGCCAGCGATCGGCATAATCGACGATGTTGAAGCCCTGCAGGCGAAGGCGGCGGCCGATCAATATGGCATAGTCCGCACTGGTGGACTGCTCGCCGCCTTGCGCGGACATCATCCCGCACAGCGCGATGCGCCCGCCGATGCGCAATCGCTCTATGCTCGCCGCCATGACGCGCCCGCCAACATTTTCGAACAGCATGTCCGCGCCACCCGGGGTGGCGGCGACCAGCGCCTCGCGCCAGTCCGCGGCCTTGTAGTCGACCGCGGCATCGAAACCGAATGCGTCGATCAGCAGCCGGCATTTCTCGGGCCCGCCCGCAATGCCGACGGTGCGCGCGCCCGCGATCCGCGCGAGTTGTCCGGCGACCGAGCCCACCGCCCCCGCGGCCGCCGACACGATCGCGGTTTCGCCGGCTTGCGGCCGGCAGATGTCGATCATGCCGTAATAGGCGGTCACCCCGGTCGCGCCGCAGGCGCCGAGAAACCGCTCCATCGGCAGCCCCGTATCGCTGGGCAGCTTCGCCAGGCCGATCGGCCCGCCGGCAGACAGCACGCCATAATCCTGCCAGCCGGTCATGCCGAAGACCATGTCGCCCGGCGCATAGCCGTCGAGCCGCGACTGGACCACTTCGCCGATCCCGCCGCCGCGCATGACGTCCCCGATCGCGACCGGAGGCAGATATTGCGGGACGTCGGTCATCCACAGCCGGTTGGTCGGATCGAGCGACAGATAGCGCGTCCGGACGAGGATCTCGCCATCGCCCGGCGCGCGCGCGGGTTCGGACGACCAGGCGAAATCGTCGCGGGAAATGCGCGCGCCGGGGCGGCGCGCCAGCCGGTATTGGCGATTGACGGGCATCGACATCAGCAAACCTCGTAGATGCGGTAGTGGATGGTGCGCGCCGCGGTGTCGGAACGCCCCTTGGAGACGGCCTGGATGCGATTGAGCCAAGCGTAGCGCGGATCGCCGGTCTCGAAGAGCGGCGCGCCGAACGCCGCGTTGATGCCCTCCGCGCCGAAACGGATGCGACCGCCATATTGGACATAGATCACGGCGCCGTCGTCGGTTTCGATCGTGGCGCGAACGTCGAGCGCGCCATATCGGCCATCGGGGCCGATCGTCAGCCAGTCGGCGGCGGCGCTGCCGCGCAGGCGCCCCGAAAGCCGTTCGCCCTCCATCCGCACGGAAAGGACATCGACGATCAGGCGCCGTCCGTGCGGACCGCTTTCGATGACATGCGCGTCGCCGAGCGTGACGGCTGAGGTGCAGAGCGGCCGCAATTCGGCGTCGAGCCCGAGAAAGGGATCGCCCATCAGAAACGGAACCCCAATGTCGCGCCCCAGGTGCGCGGCGCGTTGTAGGTGCGGTTGCCGAAGCCGAGCGCGGCGACGTTGAGCCCCTGGACGACATGCCGGTCGTCGGAGAGATTCTTGCCCCAGAGCGCGAATTCCCAGCGATCATCCTCCGCCCCCAGCGCGATCCGCGCGTCGAACATCCAATAGGATTCGCCGCGGATGACGGGATCGTTGATCGCATCCTTGAACACCGCATCGCCGAAGCGCGCGCCGCCCTGGACCGACGCCTTGAGACCGCCGACCGACCATTGGTAGCGGGCGCGGCCGGTGAAGGTGAGATCGGGCGCGTTGGGCAGGCTGTTGCCCCCGGGGATGACGCCCGCGGTCGTCGTGAAGCGGCCAAGCCTGGTGTCGAGCAGGCCGATCCCCGCGAACAGGTTGAGTCCGCGCACCGGCAGCCAGGTGATGTCGAGATCGATCCCCTTGACGCTGGCCTTGTCGATATTGCCGAGCTTCTGCACCGGGATCGGCCCGTCATCGGCGCGCACGAAGGTCTGGACGTCGCGATAGTCATAATAAAAGGCGCTGGCGTTGATCAGCATCGACCGATCGAGCAGTTCGGCCTTGGCGCCGACCTCATAAGCGGTGAGCTTTTCCGGGCGATAGGGCAGCAGCGCCAGATCGTTGGTGGAGAGGCCGCTGAAAAAGCCGCCGCTCTTCACGCCATGCGCGATGCTCGCATAGATCAGGCTGTTCGCCGCCGGCGCATATTCGAGCGCGACGCGACCGGTCAGGTTGGTGTCGCTGATCCGGGCGTCGATGAAGCTGAGCGCCACCGGGCCGGGAACCCCCGGCGCGCACAATCCGGCAGGGATGCAAAGCAGGCTGAAGCCCAGCGGATTGAGATCGGTGGTGCCGCCGACATAGGTCCGTTCCTCCCAGGTCAGCCTGAGCCCCGTGACCAGCGTCAGCCGGTCGGCAAGCGTCCAGTCGACATTGACGAAGGCGGCGACGGCATCGGTCTTCTGATCGGCGGTGATCACGGTGCGTGTCGCGAACAGATCGAGATGATTGCCCGGCGTGAAGACCTCGACACGGTCGTGCGCATAGATCGCACCCAATATCCATGCCGCCGGCCCCGTCTTTCCGGAGAGCCGCAATTCCTGGGAGAATTGCTCGATCGTGTCGTTCTGGAGGAAATCGACCTGCCGCGCGGGAGTCGCGTCGGAATCGATGTCGAAACCGCGATCCTGCCAGCGATAGCCGGTGATCGAGACCAGTTCGACGCTGCCGAGCCCGATCCGCGCCGAAAGAGTCGCGTCCCAGCTGTCGGTGTCGTAAAATGCGTCGCGCGGCCAGTCGCCGAGGAACGGCTTGCCGTCGGTATCGGTGTAGCCGAAGAAATCGGTGCAGCGTGTATTGTCGACGCGGCCCGCGAGGATCGGCGCACAGGGCCCGCCGGTCAGCGGATCGACGGCGCCGAAGAATTCGCCCTGGCCCATTTCCGACCTCGAGCGCAGCCCTTCGACCTTCAGGTTGATGTCGACCCGGTTCGACGGTTGCCAGCGCAGCTGGAACCGCCCGGTCATGATGTCGCGCTCGCCGATCGTCTCGCCGGGAAGCAGCCGGCTCTTCCAGTAGCCGTGCCCCTGCTGGACGGTGCGCGCCGAAAGCCGCATCGCCAATGTTTCGGAGAGCGGGACGTTGACGAAGCCCTCGGCTTCGAACGCCTGATAATTGCCGTAGCCCACCGATATCGCTCCCGCGAAGTCCTGCTGCGGCCGCTGGGTGATGATGTTGAGCGCGCCCGCGGTCGAATTGCGGCCGTAGAGCGTGCCCTGCGGCCCCTTGAGCAGTTCGATCCGCGCGACGTCGTAGAGTTCGCCGCTCATCAGCGCGGTCGAGGCAAGCGCAACCTCGTCGACATAGACGCCCGCCGCGGGGCTGTTGGTCGCGCTGAAATCGTCGAGCCCGATGCCGCGCACGGTCACCACCGGAATGGCGCCGGGCACCTGTTCCTTGATGTCGATATTGGGGATCGCCGAAGCGAGATTCTCGATCTGGTTGATCCGGCGTTCGCCGACGGCCTCGGCGGACAGCGCCTGGATGTTGATGCCGATATCGACCAGCCGCTCCTCGCGCTTCTGCGCCGTGACGACGATCTCCGCCATCTCCGACTCGCGCGCCACGGGTTCGGCCTGCGCCCAGGCAATGCTTGCCGGCATCGCCGCCGTCGCGAGCAACCAGCCGCCAATCGAACGCGCGCCTTTCCTCAGCATCTTCGCCATTCCAGCCTCCCCAAATGCGGGCCGAACCCGCCTTTGCCACTTCGATGCACCTGCCGTTTCACGGATTTTACATCTGAGTATGCATGCATCAGGACATGTTGAATTGGGCTTGTCAAGCGTTTTGACATATGCGTATGTTGTCAAAACCAAATGTTGAGGAAGCGATGGGTGAACAACCGGCCATGCCGCGCGGCGACCTGAAACTCGTGCGGAAGCGCAGCCGGCGGGATCTGATCCTCGACGAAGCCGCGCGCCAGCTGAACGGGCGCGGCATTTCCGAGACCGCGCTCGCCGATATCGCGGCGGCACTGGGGCTCTCGCGCGCGGCGCTCTATTATTATGTCGACGATCGCCAGGACCTGGTCTTTCAGAGCTATCGTCGCGCGTGCGAAGCGCTCGCCCGCGACATCGCCGCCGCGACACGGGCCCCGGGCGGCGCGCTCGATCGGATCGCCGCCTTCATCGAACGCAGCCTGGACGGCGACCGCGTCGAGGAAGCCGTGCTGAGTGAGGTCGCCTATCTGTCGGACGAACAGCGCGCGACGATCGAAGGGCTTGCCGGGGGCGTGCTCGCCCAGCTTCGCGCATTGATCGAAACCGGCCAGAAGGCCGGCGAGCTGCGCACCTGCGACGCGGCGATCATGGCGCAGGCGATCATCGGCATGGTATCCTGGACGCCGCTCGCGCCGCGCTGGAGCGGCGCGGATCCCGCGCAGACGCGCGCGCGCGTCTGCGCGGCCGCGATCGACCTGATCCGCAACGGCATTGCGGCCATGGCGACACCCGATACGCCATTGCCGCGGATCGGCATTTCCGCACTGCGTCCGCCACGGGGAAACCCGTTTAGCCGCGACGAGGCGGCGTCGATGAAACGCGAGGAGCTGTTGCGCACGGCGTCGCGGCTGTTCAATCGCAAGGGCATCGACGCGACCTCGCTCGACGAGATCGGCGCCGCGCTGGGCGCGACCAAAGGCGTCGTCTATCATTATCTGACCGACAAGCCCGAGCTGGTGGCCGAATGCTATCGCCGGGCGTTCGCGCTGGGCGGCCGGGTGCTGGATGCGATCGGCGCGGCGCCGGGCGACGGGTTCGCGCGCGCCGTTGCCGGTTTCCAGTTGCTCGTCGAGATCAACGCGCGTGCCGAATTCTCGCCGCTCGCCCCCCTTGCCGGCGTCGATGCGCTCCATGCCGAGGCGCATGACGAGGTGATCGCGCTCGTCCGGACCTCGCAGCAGGTCTTTCCAGCGATCGTCATGGCCGGCATCGCCGAGGGCAGCATCCGTGCGATCGACGCGACCGCCGCCGCGATCGCGCTGGCGGGCACGTTCGGCTGGATCCCCAAATGGTTCGATGGCGAGGACGAAGCGATGGTCGCGCGGATCGTCGAGGAATTCGGGATGCTCTATGCCTTCGGTCTCGGCGCACGCTGAGATGGCGGCGGCGATCCATGGCGATGTCGCGCCGGGTTTCGAAGCGGTGCGGGGCGCCTTTGCCGAGAATTTCGCGCGCACCGGCCCCTATGCCGAGATCGGCGCGTCATGCGCGGTCTATCGGCGCGGCGTCTGTGTCGTCGACCTCTGGGCGGGCCATGCCGACAAGGCGCTGAGCCGCCTCTGGACCCGCGACACGCTCGTCAATCTCTGGTCGACGACGAAGGGCGTCGCGGCGATGTGCGTCGCCCTGCTCGTCGCGCGCGGCGTGCTCGATTATGCGCAGCCGGTCTCGGCGACCTGGCCCGAATTCGCGCATGCCGGCAAGCGGGACGTCACGCTCGGCGAAATGCTGTCGCATCAGGCCGGGCTTCCCGGCTTCGCCGAACCCACCGAGATCGACGATCTGTTCGATCAATCCCGTGTCGCCGCGCGACTGGCCGCGCAGCCGCCGCTGTGGCCGCCCGGCACCGCCAATGGCTATCACGCCGTCACCTGGGGCGTGCTCGCCGCCGAGATCGTGCGCCGCGCCGATGGACGCACGCTGGGCCGGTTCCTGGCCGAGGAACTCGCCGGACCGCTGGCGGCCGATATCCATATCGGGCTTGGCGGGGCCGAGGCGCCGAGAGTCGCCGAACTGGTGCCCCCCGACACCGCCGCCGATCTGTCAGGGCTCGCCATCACCCCGGCAATGGCGATGGCGCTCGGCAGTCCGGCGATGGAACCGCAGCGCGCCAATGAAGACGGATGGCGCGCCGCGGAATTGCCGGCGCTCAACGGCCATGGCTCGGCCCAGGGCATCGCGCGGCTCTATGCGGCGCTTGTCGCCGATACCGGGCTGGACGGCATCAAGCCGATTCCGGAGGCCATCGTCGCGGCGATGACCCGCACGACCGCCGACCGGCCCGATCTCGTGCTCGGCTTCAATCCGGGCTGGGGCATGGGGGTGGCGCATAATGCGTCGGGCATGTTCGGGCCTCATCGCGAGACATTCGGCCATAGCGGCTGGGGCGGCTCTTTCGGTTGCGCCGATCGCGGGACGGGCATCGCGATCGGCTATGCCTGCAACCATATGGGCCCCGATCTCGTCGGCGATCCCCGGGCGACATCGCTGTGCGATGCAGTGTTTCGGGCCGCGGAGAGCGCTCCGCTCTAGCTCCCTCGCCGTCCGGGCTTTCCTGACGGTCGGCCGCCACCGGGCCTGGGCCGGTTGTTGTTGCCATTGTCGGGCCGCGGATGCCTAGGCTTCGCCGAGGGCGGGCGCGGCGCATGCGCGGAAGGCGACCGGACGGGACGATCGGGGCCGCCGGCAGGTGTTCCGCCACCGACGACATAGCCCTCCTTTTGCAGGCGCGTGAACGCCGTGCGCACGCTCGCCGCGATCGCGGTACGCAGCTCGGGCGGCAGATCGGCAAAGGTCGTGTTGACGTGAAGCGCGCCCAGATCGCGGACGAGGGTGTTGGGAACGCCCTTCGACGCCGTCTTGAGCGCTGCGATGCCGTCCATCACGGCGGCGAAGATGATGTCCTGCATCACATCTGTTGCGGATCTGGTCATAGCCGCTGACTAACCGCCCGCGCGCCAATTGTCGCGGGGGATAATGCACCCCGGCGAAAGATGATCGTCGGGACGCCATGCGCCCCGCCGCCGAATGCTGCGGCCCCTCCCACGAACGAAGGACGGCACGCGCCGTGCGCACGGCTAGGCTGGCGCCATGATACAAAGAACCTCTCCCCGCCGGATCGCTGCGTCGCTGCTGCTTGGCTGGCTGCTGCTGCCGGCCGGCGCCTGGGCACAGGGCGAGGGTATCGATCTGGAATGCGAACTGACGATCCGCCGTCATCAGACGGTGATCACGGTGTGGCCGGTGGTGAAGGACGTGCCCGCGCACGGAACCTATACCGTCAAGGTCCGCAAGGTCGGCGGCGGCGGCACTGCCTGGGATCGCAATGTCGGCACGGTCTGGACGCGCGGAAGCCGGCGCACCGTCGACCGGATCGCGGGCGAATATCATGATTGCATTGCCGACGCCGGATGGCGGCCGGCACCGGCGACCATCACCGCTCCGATGCGGATCGGCCCCGCCCGGACGATCGTCAGGCGCCTGCCGCCACGGCCGCAATGAGATACACGGCCATCACGCTCATTGCGCTGGCGGTCGCGGCCGGGATCGGCATCGTCGCCGGGCGAGCGGCGCTGGATGGCGGGCCGCCAACGCCGACGGCATCGCCCCCGCCTATCGCGATCCGGCCCGCGCCGACGCCGGAACCACCGCCATCGGCGCCCGCCCCCGCCACGCCGGCCGCGACCGATTCCGCGCTGGCCGACGATATCCCGCCCGTTTTCGCCGCGCTCGGGCTCGAAGCCGATATGCCCTATGTCGCGGTCAAGGCACGGCTTGCGGCGGGCGGCTATCGGCCCGGCGCTCCGGCCGAGCGCGATTGCGCGTCGATCGGGCAGGCCGAATGCGCCGCCTTTCCGGAAATCAAAGTGTGTGCCGGGACCGGCGCGGGCTTCTGTTCCGCACTCTTCGCCGGCCCCGACGGCGCTTCGCACAATGTCATCACCCAGGGGCCGGGCGGGCCGCTCGTCCGGATCTTCGCCGCGCTTCCCGACTAGAGCAGGCTGTGATCCGGCGGAAGCGGATCACAGCCTGCTCCAGATGTTTGTTTTAACGCGATTTTCGAGTCGTTCGATGATTCGATCGAACTACAAATCGCTCCAGCCGCAGAAAACTTTGGCCGGAAAGTCCGGCCTATCCCGTCAGATCGATTGAGACCCCCGCAAAGGAGCCGCGTGATGCGCATCCCGTCCCGATCGATCATTCTTTGCCTGTCGATCATCCCGTTCATGCCCGTGGCGGCGCAACAGACCAAATTGCTCACCGCCAAGATCCGCCCGCTATCCGTGCCGCAGGCTGTGGTGACGCTGCAGAATCTGCCGCGCGAGATGATCGCCCTCGATACCGAAGGCGGGTGGCAGGCGGCCACCCTGACCGAGGGCGGCTATCCCGGCGCACGGCGCATTGCGCTGCCGTTTCAGCAATGCCGGCAGCCCAGCGATTCGATCGATCTGCGGCGGCTGCGCATGAGCGGCTTCACCGTGGTCGATCACCGGCTGATCACCGACGCCGGGCCCCAGGGTTACAAGATCGCCGCCCATGCGGTGGTGCGCCCCTATAAGCGCAACGGCACGCGGCTGCTCAATGCGCACAACCCGGCCGAGATCGATGTGATCAGCATATCGCCGACCATCTATGTTCTCGACATCCCGGCGCACGGCAAGATCCAGCGCATGGCATGCGCGGCCAATTGGCGCCTCGAGATCAAGGCGATCGGGCCGGCGGGCACCGACCCCCTCAATGGATGGCGGCGATGATTCCGGGCGCAGCTGCCAGCCCGTCATCCCCGACCGGAGGCTGATCCATGAAAGCACTGATGCTCCCGATCATTCTGCTCGCCGCGCCTGCGGTCGCACAGGACACGATCAATGTCGGCTCGTCGCCCAAGAAAACCGAAATCGCACCGGTCAGGATCAAGCCGGGCATCGACATTGCGACCACGCCGATCCGGCGACAGACCGAGCGCAAGCCCGTCCATGACTGGCCCGATCGCGACCTGACGCTGGCCACGCCGCAAGATTGGAGCAATCCCTCGCGCAGGATCGCGCTGAACTATCCGCCTTCGGCGCTGGCGGTGGAACGGGTGCGCAGCCCGGTCTCGGCGCCCTGTACGACATTCTACGATCGCATCGACCTGTCCGCCGTTCGCAAGCGTGGCTTCACCATTGCCGCATTCAGCGCCGAACCACTGACACCGCGCCATGGCCACACGCTTCAATCCCCGGTCGAGGCGATCGCCGTCAACAGCCGCGAGGGCGATACCTATACCGCCTTTCTCGACAAGGCCGACCAGATCCGCATCCGCCCGCCGCTGTTCGTCAAGCAGGACGGCGGACCGAGCACATGCTGGTCGGGATATCGGCTGACCGTCACGCTCGAAGGCCCGATCGGCGTCGATCCGTTCGGTTCATTCCGGCGCCCCAGCCATCGTCAGGACCGCTGAAACGGAGGATCGTCACCATGAAACCCGCCATATCGTTCATCCTGATCGGCGCGCTCGCCATCCCAGCGATGGGGCCCGCACAGGTCCGCATGGAAGAGGTGCGCCCACTCGTCACCACCATGCCGCTCGTCGCGAAGGTGAAGGTGCTGAAAGCCGTCGTGCCGATCGGCCGGGTGCCCGATTCCGCACTCGACCTCCATAGCTGGCCAGGCGTGAAGATCGCGCGCACGGCGCCCGCGCCGCCCGGCGGCATATCGAGCGCCGGTGCCACGATCTATGTCAGCAAGAGCTGGGTGGAACCACCCCAGCCCCGACGCGAATATAGCTGCTCCAGTCGTCCGCGCCGCCCCGACACGCTCGACCTGGCGGAACCGCGCCGCCACGGCTTCCAACTCGCCGCGTTCACGATCGAGCCCGTTCCGCCGCCCAAGGGCTATGTTCCCGTCCCGACCGGCGGCCCGGTTCGCCGCCCGGGAACCCCCTTTATCGATGCCGACGGCATGGCGACCGACCAGATGGCCCAGGCCGCCAGGATCACGCTCTCGGCTCGGGTCTATCATATATACACCGCGCAGCGGATGCCCGTGTTCTGCTCCACCGGCTACCGCGTGAACATATCGCTCTACGGGCCGGCGGGCATCGATCCCTTCACCGGCAAAACCATCAGACGCAGCCCGGTGAACTGACCTTCGATCGAGGAGAGTGAAGATGCGTAAAGCCATGCCGCTGTTTATGCCGGCTATTCTGTCGGCTATCGCCCTCGTCACCACCGCATCCGCAGCGTCTGCGGCAGGCCAGCCGGCGCGCAAGCCTGATCTGGCCGATGTCGCGGCGGGTATCTATGAAGGCGCGGTCGTCGCCGACACACGCGGCGGATCGCAGTCTGACGTCCAGATCACCGTGAAGCGCGTCGCCAAGAATCTGGTCGAAATATCGTCCGATTATGATCGCGTGCCGACGGTGCGCATCGGCCTGACGCGCGCGTCCGATGCGATCCTGAACGCCCGTCCGCCACATAATTTCCTGATCGAGCAGGGCCGCGATCCCAAAAGGCTCGACCTTTCGATCGACGGCGCGACGCTGATCGTGCGCAAGCCGTGAGCGTCCGGATCGCGCTGCTCGGCCTGACCCTGCTAGTGCCGGGATCGGCGGCGACGGGCTTCGACACCAGAGACGGACGGCTATTGCCATATGATCCGGTGGCGCGGGCCAGGGGGCTGGGCGCGCCCATGGTCCGCCCGCTTCTCGCCGTCTATTCCGATGGCGGCTATATCGCCGACATCAACGGCCGACGCGGACCATTCCTGTTCCGGCCGGGCATGCAGGTGGTGATCAACGGCAAGGGTTTCGCCGACCGCGCCAAGGCCAGCAACGTCTCCCTGTTCGACGGCCCCGCGACGTCGGGCATGATGCTGAGCATCGTCAGCTGGACCGACACACGCGTGACGGTGGTCGTGCCGACCGACCGGGCCAGGCTGATCCCGAGCACGAACCGGGGACGATTGCTGCTTCAGGGCGTCAAGCCAGGCAATGTCTGGAGCCGCTACGAAGTCAGGAATATCCGCTTCGTCGTTGAGCCCTGATCGATCCGCCATCGTGCGAACGGCATCACGGTTTCCATCGCCCGGCGATGGCGCGCCGCGCCAGGATGACCGCCCGTACGGTGCGGCCATCGGGCTCGCGGACGAAGCGGACTCGCCCATCGATCGCCACGCCCTCCGCCGAACCCGTGCCACGCAGTGCGACGCGCATCGCAACCGGCGTGGCGGGATCATAATCGACGGCCTGTACCAGAGTGGCGGATCGCCCGGGCATGACGACCCGGTAACGGCCCGGCGGGCATGGCGCACGAACGCAATGGAGCGGCTGATATTCAACATGGAACTTGCCGGAGAACGGTGCGGCCGCCTCCGGCCCGGCCGATCGCGGGAGCATCGGCATCCCCAGTGCGGACATGGCCAGCGACAATGGCAATCCCACCCGCCTCATATGCAATTGGGTTCGCCCACCGCGCAGCGGTAAACGCTGTTCTGCAGCGTCGCCTCGATCGTCCGGCCGCCGCCGGCCGTGGTCAGCTTCAGCCGTATCGAAGGGCTCTGGCGCGTGCCCGACGACGACCACGGGATCTTGCCCGCCGCGATCTGCGTCACCCGGAGCACCAGTTCGGTGTCGCTCTGCCGGACGGGCACCAGCACCGATCCGACGGTTTCATAGCGGCCCTGCCCGCTCGGCAATCGCGAACCGGTGATGAAGGCCGACACGAAACCGTCAAACCCCTTGCCGCGCAACACATGCTCGCTGCCCAGGCTGAAGGTGACGTCATGACCGTCGCCATAGCGCGGTCCCTTACCGTCGATCGAGGCGATCCACCCCGAGCGATCGCGCGATACGCCGATATTGGGCGGCACGCGGATCTTGCTGGCTTCGATCTCCGCCGGGGTCGGCCGATACGCGCCGGCATCGATTTCGGTGCCCTTGAACACCTTTGGGGCAGGCGGCTTCTTCGGCTTGATCGGAACCATCGTCTGCGCTGCGGAAATCGCGGCGGTGCCAGCGAGAAGGATTGCGATGACGATGCGGTGCATGAGGTTCTTCCTGTTCAACGGGGAGACAGGCCGCGCGGGCCGGTGACGTAGAAAGTGAGGCTGAATTCGGCGCCGCAGGCAGTGAACGCCTTGTCGGCATTCGGAATGACGACATGCCGGCCAAAAGGCTGGTCCCTGATGTCGAACGGCTTGTTGAGCGAGAAGCTGGCATCGCGCCGAAAGCGCCAAACGCCCCAGTCGACCTTGTAGAAAACAGTGCCGTCGATCGACTGCCAGGCTTCGCCATAACGGCCGGTGAAATGACCATTGGTCGGCCCATGCGACATCGCGATCCGGGTGAATCGGAAGCCGTCGCGCAGCCGAAGCGACGATGCGAGTTGGGTCAGGTTGATGCGGTCGCTGCCAGGTCCCGGGCAAAGCTGGGTGCGCTGATCCTTGGGAAAGTCGATATAATGAGTCACGGTGATCGCGCCGTCGCGTTCGGCCGTGAAGAATTCGCGACCGCGATTCCACACCCGGATCCTGAGACCGGCATCCTGCAGCGCGCGCTGATCCGCTGACGACAGCGCCAGCTTCACTTCCGCATCCTCGGCCTCGAACCGTCCGCCGCGGATCGTGAACTGGCGCGGCCCGCCATTGGACGGGCCGGTCAGGATCATCAGGACGAGCTGATCGGCCGAAGGAAAACCCGATTGGCTGGCCGGAACCTGCGCGACGATCAGGTCATCCTCCCAACGGACGATGGCGAGCGTCGCGGCAAAACGGCCATCGGCCGATTTGAGCAGCACCGCGCTGATATTCGATCGGGCGCCGAAACCCTTGCCGCGGATCGAATGGACGCTGCCGGGCTTGAAGCCGAAATTGCGCGCCTTGCCGTCGATATCCTGGACGAAGCTGCCGTCGGAATTGCGGACGATCGGCAATGTCATGGTGCGAAGCGGAACCTTTCCGATCAGCTTCACCTGCGGCTTGGCAGGCCTGCTCGGCAGCTGCGCATCGGCCGGCAGCGCGAGCGCCACGCCGGTCAGCGCGGCGAGGGCGCACAGGGCCCTCACGCCGCACGGCCCAGCGAGACGATGGGCACCGTGGTGGGCACGTCGATTTCGAAAAAGGCGGCGGGCTGGAATCCGCACGGCCGGGCGATCAGCACATTGGGGATCGTCGCGATCGCGCCGTTATAGTCGCCGGTGGTCTCGTTATAATGCTGGCGGCTGAACGCGATCCGGTTCTCGGTCGTCGCCAGTTCCTCCTGCAACACCAGCACGGTGGTGTTCGCCTTGAGATCGGGCATCGCCTCGACGCGGGCGATGAGCTTGCCGAGCGCGCCGGACAGCGCCCCTTCCGCATCGGCGCGTTTCGCCACATCGTCGCCGGCGCCGGCCGCACGCTCGCGCAATGTCGTCACGCGCTCGAGCACGTCGGCTTCATGATCGAAATAGCCGCGGACCGACGCCACCAGATTGGGGATCAGATCGTGGCGCCGTTTCAATTGCGCGTCGATCTGCGCCCAGGCGGTGCGCACCCGCATCCGTGCGCGGACCAGTCCGTTGTAGATTCCGATCACGATCAGGATGAGCAGCGCCGCCGCGGCGATGGCGATGATGGAATGGGTCGTCATGCGAACGCTCCTTCAGGCGTTGATGATGGTGATGAACAACAGGATCCCGGCACCGCAGCTGAGCAGGAACAGTCCGCCGAGCCCGGCGGCGATCAGGAATGCGGTCAACCGGGCATTGGCGATGAAGAAGATCAGGAGGAGGCCGCCCAGGCCGAGCTTCACGGCACCCGCCGGGCGTGCGGGCGCCGCGATTGGGGGTTCGGGATGCAGCCCCTCGATCGCGCCGAGCGCGTGCAGCCGTGCGAGACGTTTCGCAAAGGACGGCTCCAGCGTCGCGAGCGGCGACAGTGATGCAGCCCGCTCCGGCCGGCAGAGGAAGAGATGTGCGAAGCGCTCGCCCCCGGGCGGAATCGCGCAGGTGGCGCGCAGATGGACAAGCGCATCCGCCAGCGCCTGCGGATTGCCGGCAAGGCGCACTGCGGTCGCATCAGCGAGGAAGCGCCGACCGCGCCAGAGATAGGCGAGCGGCCAGCCAAGCACGAAGATCGTCCAGATACCGAGCGTGAGCCGGATCAGCCCATAGAACAGAACCGCCGCTCCGACGAGCATCAGCAGTGCCGGCAAGAGCCCGCCGAGCGGCGTGTCCGCACCGAGATTCAGCCGATTGACCACCAATGAGAGCGTGATGCCGGGCACGATCAGCATCGCCGGAAGCCAGAGCAGCAGCCGCGCAAGACCGCCACGGACGATCTGCGCATCGAGTTCGGCATAGGCGGCCTCGCGGTCGCCGCCCGTCAGCAGCGCGGCGATCGCCGCACGGGCGGTGCGACGCACAGGTAGGTCGAGCAGCACCATGAACAGGCCGATCGCGCGATAGACGGCGAGCAGCGACGCCGAAACGCGCAGATCGCCATTGCCGATCGATCCGATCATCTGCGCGACCAGCATCTGGGTCTCACCCCGGTCGAGCGTATCGAGCAGTCCGCGCGTGACCGCGATGCCGGCATTGTCGTGGCCCGTGCCGAACATGCCGATATTGGGCGCGGGCGAATCGATGATCCCGACCATCGGCACCGGCAGGCCGGCGGCGACCGCGATTTCGCCCACCAGATTGCCGAACTGATGCTCTTCCAGATCGCCCGGCCCGGGTTGGCGAACCACGAGCGCCGCCGGCCAGGGCGGCTCCTGCCGTCGCAGCATCAGCGATCGCAGCCAACCCCAGGCGATCGGCGGCGGCAGGAGTGTCGGCAGGATGACGATCGTTGCCGCGCCGAGGATCGCGGCGTTGCGATTGGGTCCGGTCACGATGCCCTCGACGGCGGCGATCGCCGCCGCGTTCAGCCCCAGCGCCTGGATCGCGCGCAGGCCGAGCCCGAGGACGACGCCCAGGCCGACCGGCGCGAACAGCAGCAGCACCAGGCTGAGGAACATGCCGGCGATCACGGCTGCGATGGCGCAGACGCAGGTGGTGCGCCAGATCGACTTCCGGCGACGCGCCTGTTCGGCATGGAATGTCACGGGCACGATCCGGCGCTGCGGAGGCGGCGCTGTGCTGGCGGTCTGCATCGACATCCGCCGGACATAAAGCCCGGGCCGCACCGTCCGCGTCATCCGATCGAAGGACGCCGATCCCGCCGGTTCCGGCTATCGCGACGAAACCTCGCCACCGCGGAATAGACCATGATCCGTTCCCTGCCCGCCGCCCTCGGCTGCCTGACCCTGCTGACCGCCGCATCGGCATCGCCGCGCATGGTCGTGATCGAGAATCAAAGCGGGAACGTGCTGCGCGGCGTTCACCTGTCGCCGTCGAACGCCGATAATTGGGGCCCCGATCGCGCGCGTGAAAATGTCCGGATCGGCACCAGCCTGGCGATCCCGCTGCCAGCGCCGGGCTGCCGCTGGGATGTCCGCATCATTCTGGGCGATCGCCCCGCCGAGCAGTTGTTCCGCAATCGCGACCTTTGCCGCACGCCCCGGATCGTCGTCGACGGCAGGGCCGGTCGTTTCCTGCGTGGCCACGAAATGCCTCGGTGGAATGACATTCAGTCGCTTTACCGCCTCGACGAACCGCGCCAGACTGGCCTGACGACTTTGGGGACATGATGGCCCGTAAACCGACCCAAGCCGAATGGAGCAGGATCAGCGAGCTGTTCGGCACGCTCGTCGACCTGCCCGCTGATGTGCGGACAACCAGATTGTCGCGGATGCGGGCCGATCCGTTCATCATCGATCAATTGCGGTCGCTGCTGGCCGAAGACTCGGACACCGGCGTGCTGGATGCCGCGCCGGGCAACGGTGGTGCAATTGCGCCCGTCACCTATGCCTCGCTGGCGCCCGATACGCGGGTCGGCGCCTATCGCATCGTGCAGCTGATCGGCCGGGGCGGCATGGGCGAAGTCTATCTCGCCCGGCGCGACACGACGGACTTCGTCCAGAATGTCGCGCTCAAGCTGTTGCGCCCCGAGGCGGCCGGGCGAGCGCGGCTGTTCGATACCGAGCGGCAATTGCTCGCGGGGCTCGAACATCCGGGAATCGCGCGGCTGATCGACGGCGGCATCGCCGATGACGGCCGCGCCTTCATGGCGCTGGAATATGTCGACGGCCGCGAGATCGGCCTGTGGTGCGCCGAACATGACGCCGATCTGGCGACACGGCTGCGGCTGTACCTCGAAATCTGCGACGCGGTCGAATATGCGCATGCCCGGCTGGTGCTGCATCTCGACATCAAGCCTTCGAATATCCTGATCGACGGCGATGGTCGCGCGCGATTGCTCGATTTCGGCATTGCCCGGCTGGTCGATGCCGCCGCGACCGATCGCACGCAGACACGCGCGCTGCTGACCCCGGACTATGCCGCACCCGAGCAATTTGCGGGCGCACGTCCAACGGTCGCGTCGGATATCTATGCGCTGGGCGCCGTGCTGTTCGAATTGCTGGCGGGGCGCGGGCCGTGGAAGTTCAACGACGCGCCGATGCCGGCGGTGCTGCGCCGGCTGCTGCACGAGGATCCGCCCTTTCCCAGCACCGTGGCCGAACCGGGATCGATCGCGGCGTCGCGGATCGCGGGCGATCTGGATGCGATCGTGATGAAGGCGATGCGCCGCGATCCGGCGGACCGCTATCCGGGGGTGGCGGCGCTCGCTGCGGATGTCCGGCGATATCTGAACTTCGAACCCGTTCACGCGCGGGCCGGATCGGCCGGATATCGCGCGGGCCGCTTCCTGCGCCGCAATCGCTGGACGGCTTTGGCCACGACGGTCGCAGTACTGATGCTGCTGACCGGCGCCGGCGGCATTGCCTGGCAAGCGCGCCAGACCGCGATCGAACGCGACATCGCGCGCGCCGAGGCGCGCAAGGCGCAAGCGGTCAATGCCGCGATCACATTGATGTTCGGCAATGCGCGCAACAGCAATCGCGGTGGCACCGTTTCCGCACGCGACCTGCTCAACGAAAGCGCCGAGGAGCTTGTCCGCTCCTTCGATGCCGCCTCACCCGAAACGGCGGCGGTGGTCGCCGCCATCGCCGATCTCTATGTCCAGATCGACGATCCGGCGAGCGCCGATGCGATCCTGACCAAGGCGCTGGCAAAGGGCGTTGGGAACGATGCGCCCGAGGACCGCGCCACGCTGCAGATCACACTCGGCACCGCCAAGGCCGCGATGGGCAAGTTCGACGAAGCGAAGCTGCTGCTCAATCGGGCCGAAACCGTGTGGCGCACCGATCCCGAACGTTTCCCGCAGCAGCGGCTCGAAACGATCAGCGCGCGCGCCATGATATTGCGGCTGCAAGGCAAGCGCGAAGAGGGTGTCGCCTTGCTGACCGCCAGCCTGCCCGATGCCGAGCGAGTCTATGCCGACAAGCCGCGCGAGATATTGACGCGCTACAACAATATCGTCGTGCATCTGATCGAGCTCAATCGCATCGACGAGGCGGACGCCATATTGAAACGCGCCGAAGCGAAGATGCGGGGCACCGGCGCGGAGCGATCCCCGGTCGCGGTCTCGCTGATCCAGCTCAGGGGCGGAATCCTGTCGCGCCGCGGCGATCTGCAGGCTGCGCTCCGGCAGTTCCAGCGCGCGGCGTCATTGCGGCGCGAGCTTTTCGGTCCATCGATCGGCCTGGCCGGCGACCTGTTGTCGGTCGGCCGGGTGATGGTGAGTCTCGGTCAGGTCCGCGAGGCGATTCCGGTGCTGACCGAAGGGGCGCAGCTTGCCCGCGTCTATCTGGGGCCCGCATCGCAGCACGCCGTCATGTTCGGCGTCACCTTGGCCGAGGCACAGGCGAATCTGGGGAATGTCACGGCCGCACGCACGGCGCTGGACGGCGTGACCCCGGCGGCCGAGGCATTCGGCAGGACGCACCTCATCTACGGCGTTTTCCTGCGCGGCCGGGCGCAGCTTCGCGTCGCAGAAAAGCGGTTCGACGAGGCACAGGCCGATTATGACGCGGCCGAGGCGGTCTACAAAAAGGTCGGGCCGGCCGCGGTGGTATTCGCCGCCAGCCTGCCCAAGCTTCGGGAGGTACTGGCCGCCGCGCGCATCGAAGCGAAGGTGCGCTGAGCGGATCAGACTTCGCGCATCTCGCGATGGATCCAGGCGCGGGCCTGTGCCCAGCGCCGCCGCACCGTCCGCTCGCTGATCCCGAGCAGCCGCGCGGTCTCCGGTTCGGTCAGCCCCGCGAAGAAGCGGCAATCGACCAGATGCGCCAGTTCGGGGTCGATCACCGCGAGCCCGACCAGCGCCTCGCCAAGCTGGACCATCGTCGCGTCGTCGACATTGCCGAGGCTATCCTGGACCTCCTCGATCGGCACCGCGACCTGACCGCCGCCGCGCCGCGTCGCCAGCCGCGCCCGCGCGGCGTCGATCATGATGTGGCGCATCGCCGTCGATGCCGTGCGGATGAAATGTTCGCGACTTTCCCAGTCGTTGCGGTCGTGCAGCTTCATCCAGGCTTCGTTGATGATCGCCGTGGTCTGCCAGGTCTGCGGCGAACCCGCGCGGCGCAACTCGCGATGCGCGGCGACACGCAGTTCGGCATACATCGCGGTCATCAGCGTGTCCGATCCGGCGTTGGTTGGTTCGGCCGTCATGCTGTCCGCTTTTGCTCCGGCTTTCCGTCATCCCTGGTGAAGCATAGTGCAGGGAGTAACGAGTCATGCATAGCCATCTTCTCTCGTTTCAGCCGGAGATTGGCGCGGGTGACGGCGCATATGCCGCGCCGGCGCCTATCGTCATGGTGATCGATGCCGAACGAAGGCTGGTGCACGCCACGCCGGGCGGACGCGCATTGCTTGCCAATGGCCGCGTCCTGCACCGCAGCTTCGACAGGGTCGCCGCGACGACGCAGGCCAATGCCCGACGGCTGTCCAGCGCGCTCGCCGATGCGGTCGGCCTCGGCCATGCGCATACCATATTCGACGGCGCCGACGAACGCTTCGACGCCGAGTTCGCCGGGCTCGAAGCGGAGGATGGACGTCCGCCGCGCATCATCGTCATGATCCGGGCGATCAAGGATGACGCGCGCGAACGACTGCACGCCGCGCAGACCGGTTTCGGCCTGACCCGCACCGAGATCAAGCTGGTCGCGGCACTGTTCGAAGGCTGCTCGGTGCCGCAGGCGGCGGGCCGGCTGGGTGTCGCGCGCAGCACCGCACGGACCCATTTGCAGCGTGTCTTCGACAAGACCGGCGTGCGTCGGCAGGCGGATCTCATGCGGATCGTCGCGACGGCCTGACCGGCAATCGAAAAATCAATAAACAGGATAATATTCCCATATTGTGAGATCACAGAGCTTTTCCGCGCGCGATTTCTGTGGGAAAGGCGAAGCGTGAGGATTGCCGTTTCCGCACACTGAGCAAGGACCGATCGATGCGTTTCATCTCTTACCGGGCGGGGCACAAAAAGGCGGCGGGGGTGATGGACGGCGACGACCGTTTCGCGCCCGTTGCGGCGCCCGCCGGCGAAGGATCGGCATTGCGTCGGCTGCTCGCCGCCGACGCGCTCCGCGCCGCGGGTGCGGCCGCGCTGGCGCGGCCCGACCGGATCGCGCTCGATGCCGTCGCGCTGCTGCCGCTGATCCCCGATCCGGCCGCGATCTGGTGCGCGGCCGGCACCTATCGCGCGCATCTGGCCGAGGGCGGACACAAGGAGACCAGCGAGCCGCCCTGGTTCCTGCGCGTCGCTGAAAGCCTGTGTGCGGCGGGCGACCCGATCGTCCGGCCCAATGTCTCGAACCGGCTCGATTTCGAAGGCGAGCTGGCGGTGATCATCGGCAAGCGCGCACGGCATGTCTCCGAAGCGGATGCGATGGCCCATGTCGCGGGCTTCACCTGCTTCAACGACGGATCGATCCGCGATTGGCAGGTCCACAGCACGCAGATCACGCCGGGCAAGAATTTCGCCTCGACCGGCGCGCTCGGCCCCTGGCTGGTGACGCCCGACGCGTTCGGCGATCCTTATGAGAAGCGGCTGGAGACGCGGCTCAACGGCGCCGTCGTGCAGTCCGCGTCGATCGGCGAGCTCATGTTCACGATCGAGCGCATGATCGCCTATCTCTCGACGATCTGTCCGCTGCTGCCGGGCGACGTGATCGCCACCGGCACCTGTGCCGGCGTCGGCAATCGCCGCACGCCGCAGCTGTTCATGCAGCCCGGCGACCGGATCGAGGTCGAGATTGCGGGCATCGGCATATTGGCCAATCCGATCGTGCAGGAGAGCGACTGATGGCGGCGCCGCCCCATGCCGAGCTGACCCATCTCGGCTTCTATGTTTCGGACATCGCCAGGATGACCGAATTCTATACGCATGTGATGGGCATGGTGGTGACCGACAGCGGCGAGGCGGGCGGCCGCGCCTGGGCGTTTCTCAGCCGCAATCCGCAGGAACATCATCAGGTCGTGCTCGCCAGCGGCCGGCCGGCCGGCAGTTTCCAGCTGATCAACCAGATCTCGTTCCGCGTCGCCGATCTCGACGCATTGCGCGCCTGGCATGCGCATGCGGAGAGCGCGGCGTTGCCGGGGCTGGAGGCGGTGACCCACGGCAATGCCTGGAGCATCTATTTCCGCGACCCCGAAGACAATAGGATCGAAATCTATGCCAGCTCGCCCTGGTATGTCAGCCAGCCGATGCGCATCGCGGTCGACATGACACGCGGCGCCGCGGAACTGATCGAGGAAACCGACGCGCTGACCCGCGACGATCCCAGCCGGCGGCCGCATGCGCAATGGGTGGAGGAGATGCGCGTGCGGATCGGCGAGGCGATGTAAGGTCGCGACGCCATCGGTTCAGTTCAGCAAAGCGCCGGCATCTCGACCAGCCAGAACTGGGTTTCGGCGCCTTCGATGCCGAAATCGCTGTCGCTGGAAAGCAGTAATTCGGTCGGGGAGAGCAGGACCATGCCTTCGAGGTCGCCGCAGATCTCGGCATGATCGTCGGTCGAGAGGAGAAGAGTCTTTTCGAGAATGGGAATGCCGCCGCGCCGCACATCCCCGCGTGACATCTGTTCCAGCGTCGGCCGCGTCGCGGGATCGGCCAGCGCCGCCGGCGCGCGATTGCCCGCGTCCGGCACGACGCAATAGATTTTGGTGGACAGAGTCACCCGTTCCAGGACCAGCAGGCGCCCATCGGCGAGCGCCACGAATTCGCTGATCTTGATATCGTCGCGCCTCACTTTGCCCGCCGCGCAGTCGCGCCGGAAACTGTCGGGATCGTCGAGAGGATAGACATATTCGGCCAGCAGCGCGCCCGAGGCCGCATCGAGCCGCCAGATGCGGACATGGGCGCTGGAGTCATGGGCGTGCCGGTCCGGATGCGCGAGCGGGCTCTGGAACGCGACCAGCAGGCTGGCACCGTCGGGCGAGAGCGCCAACGCCTCGAAGCCCCGGTTCAATTTGCGCGCCGCGGCCAGCACAGGCAGCGCTTCGACGACCGGGCAGGCCGCGCCCGCAAAGCTCGCGCCCATGCCCTCTGGCACCCAGCGCATCAGCACGCGGCCGTCCCTGTCGACGCGCAGCAGCGACGGCCCATATTCCTCGGAGATCCAGAAGCTGCCATCGGGCAGTGCGGCAATCGCTTCACTGTCGGCGCCGTCCGGATCGGTCCCGAGCGGCAAACCGGCCAGATCGAACACCGGTTCGAATTCGGCATGCGGGGCCGCCGGAATCGGCAGGCCGGTGACGGCAGCTCCATCCGGACCGGTCAGGCTCTCGACAGTCTCGAGCAGGATCGCATCACCCTGCCTGCGAAAGCGGGCCAGCGCCGGGCCGGCCGACAGCAGCGGCATGATCTTGGCGCCATCGATCCCGCCGAGCGGGCCCAGATGATCGGCGCCGTACAGGCTGGCGGCCGAACCGGGCTTGATATTGGGGCCCCTGTCCCCGATCCCCCAGAACACCCCGTCCGGATCCCGGGCGGATCGGCACAGGCCCGATGCCAGGCTGCGGGTCAGGCGCAATCCGCCCCGGGGCATCGGAATGTCCGCCAGATGCGGATCGGTCCAGCGAAGGCGGCGAAGGGAATGGCTCATCCGGCCAAGGCATAGGCGCGAACGGGACGGGTTCAAATGGGCCTTTTATCCGGTCGTATCCCCGCCATCCGCCAATGCCTCGAGCGCCGTCGCTACTTCATCCGCCCGGCCCTGCTCGATCACCGCCGCCAGATAGCGGTCGGGTCGCAGCAGCAGCGCGATCCCACGGCGCCCGCCCGCCGCGGCGCGGACCGAGCCGCCGATATCGGCGACCTGCGCAATGCCCTCGGGCGTCCGCGTCAGTCCGCCGGGCAGAACCAGCAGATGGGTGGGAGCGATCCGTGCCCAGAATGGGTGACCGAAGGCGGGACGCGGATCGAAGGGCGCATCAGTCAGATGCAGGATGGCGAACCCGTCGCCGAGCACCGAATCGAGCGGCACGCGGCGGCCATCGATGGTCAGGATATCGGGCTGGGGAAACAATTTCCCCGCAATCCCGTCCGCCGGGCCGGCGAAGAAGCCCGATGCGGCGTCGGGCCGCGGCTTGAAGCGCATCTCGCGCAGATAGCGCCCGGTGCCGGGCAAGCGTGTCAGCACACCGAACATCATGTCGCGCAGCAATGCCCGTACCGGGCTTCGCGTCATCAGGATGCGGCCGACGCGTTGCGACAGCAGCATCATCTCACGCGCATGGGGGCGGCGCTCGGCATCATAGCTGTCGAGCAGACCCGCCCCCAGTTGACCGCGCAGCACCGCCGCCACCCGCCATGCCAGCAGGCTGGCGTCGCGCATGCCGCTGTTCATGCCCTGTCCCTGGAAAGGCGGCATCATATGCGCCGCATCGCCCGCCAGGAAGATGCGCCGCCCCTGGCTGAAGCGTTCGGCGATCAGCGAGTGGAAGGTGTAGACGGTGCGCCGCGTCACCCGCACGCGATCGAGATCGCAGAATGGCGCCAGCAATTTCGCCACCGCCGCATCGCTCGCCGCCGCCTCCGGATCCTCGCCGGGCAGCAGCATGAATTCATAGCGCCGGCGCCCCTCCACCCCCGGCACATTGACGGTGGGCCGCGACGGATCGCCGATCGCGCGGCTGTAGCGCGCGGTATCGTCATTGGCCTCGGTATCGATGACGATCCAGGGCTCGGCATGGCTTTCCCCATCCATGCGGAGCCCCGCCATCCGCCGCACCGCGCTGTTGCCGCCATCGGCACCGATCAGGATCCGGGCGCGCAATTCGCGCTCGCCGCCCTCCGCCAATGCGAAGCGCGCGGTGACGCTGTCCGCGTCGCCCTCGAACGCCGTCAGCTCATGGCCGAACGCGATATCGACGCCGGGAAAACGATCGAGCCCGGCGAGCAGGATTTCCTCCAGGATCGGCTGGTGGAAACGGTTGCGCTTGGGATAGCCATGCTCGCGGCTCGCCGGGTCGACGCTGAGCAGCAGCCGTCCGTTGCGGCCGAACAGCCGGTGATCATAGCCGAGCAGCATGTGCGGCGCCGCAGCCTCGACCAGCCCCGCCATCTGCAGCGTCCGCATGCCTTCGTCATCGAGCGCGACCGCGCGCGGCATATCCGCGAGACCGGTATTGCGTTCCGCGACCAGTGTCGAAATCCCGTATCTTCCCAAAAGGTTGGCGATGACAAGGCCGATCGGCCCGGCCCCTATGACGAGCGCGTCGACATCGAACCGACCGGCTTCGCGCACGCCATTTCCATTCTCCACACAGCCTCCCATCGAGAATCATTGTCCTGTTTATTGAGACATGATACCCGTAAAACAGGACGTTTATTTTAGCAAGCGAGGCTCGGCATGGCAGGCAAGGTGATCATCTCATGTGCGGTAACCGGCGGTGTCCACACTCCGACCATGTCGCCGGCGCTGCCGGTGACCCCCGACGAGATCGCCGCGGACAGCATCGCCGCGGCCGAGGCGGGCGCCGCCATCGTCCATCTCCACGCGCGGGGAGAGGATGGGCGGCCGACGGGCGATCCGGACATGTTCATGCGTTTCCTGCCGCGGATCAAACAGGCCAGCGACGTGGTGGTGAACATCACCACCGGCGGGGCGGTGACGATGACGCTCGACCAGCGGCTGGCCGCGGCGCGGCGCGCAAAACCCGAAATGGTGTCGCTCAACATGGGGTCGATGAATTTCGGCCTCTATCCGATGGCCGATCGCTACAAGTCGTGGACGCACGACTGGGAGGAACCCTATCTGCGCGGCACCGACGACCTGATCTTTCGCAACACATTCCGCGACATCGCGGCGATCCTGGAGGAACTGGGCGGCGAAGGCGTGAAGTTCGAGCATGAATGCTACGATATCGGCCATCTCTATACGCTCGCGCATTTCCTCGACCGCAAGCTCGTGACGCCGCCGATCTTCGTCCAGTCGGTGTTCGGCATATTGGGCGGGATCGGCGCCCATGCCGAGGACCTGCTGCATATGCGCCGCACCGCCGACCGCCTGTTCGGCGGCGACTATGTCTGGTCGGTGCTGGCGGCCGGCCGGCGGCAGATGCCGATCGCGACGCATGCGGCGATGCTTGGCGGCAGCGTGCGCGTGGGGCTGGAGGACAGCCTGTTCATCGCCCCTGGAAAACTGGCATCGGGCAATGCCGAACAGGTGGCCAAGGTCCGCCGTATCGTCGAGGAATTGTCGCTCCAGGTGGCGACCCCGGCGGAGGCGCGTGCGATCCTGGGCCTGAAGGGCGGGGATCAGGTCGCATTCTGATCGCATGATGCTACAACCACCCCCACCGCAACGATGAAGAGCGACCATGCCGAGCGCCAATTCCACTGCCGACCGTGCGATCGAGATCCTGCTGATGTTCGACGACGAGCATCCGTCGCTGACCGCCGCCGAAGTGGCGGAGCGTTTCGGGATGCCGCGCAGCACGACCTATCGTTATCTCTCCAGCCTGCGCTCGCGCGGGCTGCTCGTCGATGCCGGCGATTCGGAATTCCGGCTGGGGCCGCGTATCTTCCAGCTCGCCCGCGTCGCGCGGCGCGGCTATTCGGTGCTGCAGATCGCCGAGCCCGAGCTGCGCCAGCTGTCCGCCACCACCGGAGAGACGGTGCTGATGACGCAGATGAACGGGCTGGAGATCTCGGTGCTCGAATGCATCGAAAGCGCACAGGCGGTGCGCATCAGCTATAATCGCGGCCAGGTGCTGCCAACGCCGGCGGCCGCGTCGGCCAAGGTCTTCCTCGCATTCGGCGATCCGCGCAACCGGCAGACGGTGATGCGGCGGCGCAAGTTCAACAAATATACCGACAACACCATCACCGACGGCGCGGTGCTGGTGCGCGAACTGGAGACGGTGAAGGCGCAGGGCTATGCGATGAATCGCGACGAGATCGACGAAGGCGTCAGCGGCCTCGCCGCGCCCGTGATGGGGCCGGACGGTTTCGCCCATTATGCGATCTCGGTGGTCGCCCCGTCATTCCGGCTGAACCGCGAGCGCATGGCGCGCTATGCCAGCGAAGTGCAGGCGACCGCGCGCAAGATCTCACAGGCGATCGCACAGCATTAGGTTCGGGGTGGCCGCAAATGCGTGCTTTCACCCACACCGCGTCATTCCGGCAAAAGCCGGAATCTCGTGCTCGATGTCGGACAGGATTGACCTACGGTCGACTACGTCTCCGGCTTTCGCCCGTTGCTGTCCGGGATTTTACTACGGGAGCCTGATGCGAGGCGGGAACTCCCGGTACTGAGCCGCTTTTCCCGTTGTCGAGACATGATCTGGGCCGATGCAGTTGGCCTCTCCTCCCTATGCCGAAGGCATGGGGAGGGGGACCGCCGACCGCAGGTCGGTGGTGGAGGGGAAATGCGATGGCTCATTCTCCTCGAAGCTGGCGGGAATCTCGCGAGATCTTGCTCGAAAGTCCCGCAGAGCGGCTGCATCCTATTTCCCCTCCACCACCAGCCTTTGGCTGGCGGTCCCCCTCCCCATCTTCGATGGAGAGGAGAAAATCACACCGTCTCGCGCTCCGAATGGAATCGCGGGCACCGATGCACTTTCGCCGGGGCAACGAGCAAAGCAGACTGTGCGAGCGCTATGGCGCGTCCCCACAGGCCGGAGATCGTCGATCGCAGCAAGCGATTGCCAACTGCTCGATGCTGATACAAGATCGCGATTAACAGGATTCGAGTCTCGTTAATCGGGAGCATATATCATGGATATCGCGGTCGAGGTCCGCCGTCTCATAGCGTGGCGGCTGGGTGTGCTGCTCAGCGTCGCGATGCTTGTGGCGATGATGGACAGGATCAACCTGTCCTTCGCAGCGCTCACCATGATGCCCGATATCGGCATCTCGGCGGCGGAGCTCGGCATCGGCACCGCCCTGTTCTTCGCCGCCTATCTGGTCGCGGAGATTCCGAGCAACATGGCGCTTGCCCGGTTCGGCGCACGGCGCTGGATCGCGCGGATCATGGCGAGCTGGGGGCTCGTCTCCATGCTGATGGCGTTCGTTCAGACCGAATGGCATTTCTATCTGCTGCGCTTCCTGCTCGGCGTCGCCGAAGCGGGCTTCGTCCCCGGCGTGCTGCTCTATCTCACCTGGTGGCTGCCCGAAGCGCAGCGCGGGCGGGTGACCTCGGCATTCCTGATGGTGATGCCGATCGCGGGCATCGTCACCGCCTTCGTCTCCGGGCTGGTGCTGCGGCTCGACGGGCTGTTCGGCCTGGCCGGCTGGCGCTGGATCTTCGTCGTCGAAGCGGTGCCCGCGCTGCTGCTCGCCATCGTCATCCTCAAATATCTCGACGACCGCCCCGACGATGCGCGCTGGCTGACGCCCGAGCAGAAGCACTGGCTGAACACCACGCTCGCCGCCGAACGTGCCGGCCATGCCGGCGAGCCCGCCGCCGGCGCACTGCGCGTGATCGGTTCGATCCTGACCGATCCGGTCAAGCGCGCGCTCGCGCTCGGCTATATGTGCATCAATATCGGCATCGCCCTCACCACCTGGACGCCGCAGATCCTGCAGCGGCCGGGGCTCGACCCGTCGCTGATCGCGTGGCTGACCGGCCTGCCCAACGCGATCGCCGCGATCGCCATGTATGGCTGGTCGCGCAGTTCGGATCGGCATGGCGAGCGCCGGCGCCACCTGATCGCAGCGGCTCTGCTCGGCGCGGCCGGCTTCGCGCTCGCGGCGACCGGGAACGGAACGGCGACGATCCTGCTGGGCATGACGATCGCCACTGCCAGCGCCTTTGCGATGTTCGCGGTGTTCTGGACGGTGCCGCCGCTGATCCTGGCACCCGGCGAACGCCCCGTCGGCATCGCGGCCATCTCGCTCGCCGGGGTGATCGCGGGTATGGTCTGCCATCTCGCCGCCGGCCAGTTGCGCGATATGACCGGCGGGTACACGATGTCGCTGGCCCTTGCCGCTGCGGCGCTGCTTCTTGCGGGCCTGGCGCTCAATCGCGCGACACGTCAGGTGCAACATTAATCTCATATAATGGGAAAGATGTCCCTAAAAACGGCTTTTCGATTGACCTGATCGCGCGAAGCTCGCCATATCGTGACGACGCAGCGGCGACTGCGGGGGAAGAATCGGGGAGAGGATGATGACGAGGCAATTCGGGGGCGCGGGATCCGTCGGCGCCGCGCTGGTCATGGGGCTGTGCTGGTCGACACCCGTTTTCGCGCAGGCGGCGCAGCCGCCCGCCGCCGAGCAGCCGGCGCCCGAGGCCGAAGGGCTGGTCGACATCGTCGTCACCGCGCAGCGCCGCGAGTCCGCATTGCAGGACACGCCCGTCGCGGTCAGCGCGATCGGCGAGGATGCGCTGCAGGCGAACGGATCGCGCTTCCTGGAGGATATCAGCGTCCAGGTTCCCGGGCTGCAACTGCCCGGCCGCACCATCTACAACCAGTTTCCGACCTCGATCCGCGGCATCAGCTCGATCGACACCGGCGTCGCGTTCGACATGCCGGTCGCGGTCTATATCGACGGCGTCTATGTCGGCCGCCAGTTCGCGGTGCGCAGCGCGCTGGCCGGCGTCGAGCGGATCGAGGTGCTGCGTGGACCGCAGGGCGTGACATTCGGCCGCAACGCCGCGGCGGGCGCGATCCAGATCATCCATCGTGCGCCATCCTCCACCCCCGGCGGCATGGTGCGGGCGAGCTATGGCAGTTTCGAAACCTATGTGCTCGACGCCTCGGTCGAAGGGCCGCTAGCCGACAAGGTCAATGGCGTGCTGAACATGGGTTATCAGCGCTCGCGCGGATCGATCTACAACCGCACGCTCGACAAATATGTCGCGGGCAACCGCACGTTCAATGCGTCCGCCGCGATCGATTTCCGGCCGACCGACGATCTGCTGCTGCGGCTGCGCGGCGATTATGAGGAGGGTTTCTCCAACTATGGCGGCCGGCGCCTGACCAAGGGTTTTGGCGGGCCGCTGGTCAGCGCGATCGATCGCCGCACGCTCGAGCGCGAACAGGGCTTTCCGCTCGGCGAAGTCCGCAACGATTTCGATTCCTTCCTCAACCGCGAAACCGGCGGGACCTCGCTCGAAGTGAATTACGATGCGGGCGGCGTGAACCTGATCTCGCTCACCGCGGTGCGTTATTCGAAGATGTCGGGGCAGGTCGATACCGACGCCACCGACACCTTGTTCGCGCGCAACATATCGCACGGCAAGCACAACCAGTTCTCGCAGGAATTCCGCGCATCGAGCAGCGGCGAAGGGCCGCTCAACTGGGATGTCGGCCTCTATTATTTCCAGGAGAATGTGAACAACGTCGCCAACATCACGGTGGTGCCGACCAACACATTGGTATTCGTGCCCGGCACCAACAAACTCAAAAGCTATGCCGCCTTCGCCAACGCGACCTATGAAGTGGCGACCGGCCTCGAGCTCGAAGCGGGCGTTCGCTACACCTATGAGACCAAGGATTTCACGCAGGGCGCGACCGCGCTCGACGATAGCTGGAAAGCATGGACGCCGCGTTTCGGCGCCAATTATCACATCAACGAAGACGTGATGGTCTATGCGACCGTTTCCAAGGGCTTCAAGAGCGGCGGCTTCAACATCCTGCCGCCCGAATCCTTCGGCACCGAACGCGTCTGGGCCTATGAGCTGGGGTTGAAGAGCGAGTTCCTCGACCGGCGCCTGCGCCTCAACGTCGCCGCTTTCCACGAGAATTATGACGGGCTGCAGGTGACGGTCTCGACCGGGCCGGGCACCACCAAGACCAGCAATGCCGATGCGCGGCTGCGCGGGGTGGAGGTCGAGGCGGCGGCATTGCTCGCGCCCGGCCTGACGCTCAGCGGCAATGTCGCCTTTCTCGACGCCACCTATCGCCGCTACGTGTTCAGCACGACGCCGCTGATCCAATATGCCGGCAACCGCCTGCCCCGCGCCTCGCGCTGGAAGGGGGCTGCGGCGATCGAATATTCGACGAAGGTCGGCGGCGGCACCGGCAGCGCCAGGCTCGCTTATTCCTATGAAGGCGCGATGCCGCAGAACGACGCCAACACGCCGGCGCTGATCCGTCCGCAAGTCGGCCTGCTCGACGCGCGCATCGCGTTCAAGACCGGCGACGAACGCTTCGAACTGGCCGCCTATGGCCGCAACCTGACCGACAAGCAGTATATCGGCGTGGTCCAGTTCCTGTTCGCGCAGCCGGTCGGCTTCGCCAACGAGAACCGCCGGTCTTTCGGCCTCGAAGGCACGTTCCGCTTCTGATCGCGAAGGACAGACATCCATGAACGACATGACGATCCATCCCCAGGCGCGCGCGATCATGGATCGCATCGCGGCCAGCGGCGAACCGCCGCTGGAGACGCTGCCGCCGCAAGAGGCGCGCCGTTTTGCCGACGCCCGTGTCGGCAATAGCGGCCTGCCGCATGCCGAGATGCACGCGGTGCGCGATCTCAGCGCCCCCGGCCCGGCGGGGCCGATCCCGCTGCGGCTCTATCGCCCATCGGACGATCGCGATCTGCCGCTGGTGATGTTCTTCCATGGCGGCGGATTCATGGTCGCCAATCTCGATACGCATGACGCGCTGTGCCGGCTGATCGCGGCGCGCACCGGCGTGGCGCTGATCGCGGTCGACTATCGGCTGGCGCCCGAGAACCGCTTTCCCGCCGCACCCGAGGATTGCCTCGCCGCGACGCGCTGGGCGCTGACCCAGGGGGACATGCTGGGCTATGACGCCGCGCGTTTTGCGCTGGCCGGGGAAAGCTCGGGGGGCAATCTGACCGCGGTGGTCGCGCAGCAGCTCCATCGCGGCGGCGACGCGCGGCCCGCGGTTCAGGTGATGATCTATGCGATGTTCGACGGATCGACCGACAGCGAGTCCTATCGCCGCTTCGCCGAGGGTTTCTTCTTCACGCGCAGCAAATCCGAATATTTCCTCAGCCATTATATCGGCAGCCCCGACGATCTGGACGATCCGCGCATGTCGCCGCTGCGCGCGGAATCGCTGGCGGGCCTGCCGCCCGCGCTGATCGTCACCGCCGGGCTCGACCCGCTGCTGAGCGAAGCCGAAGCCTATGCCGAGCGGCTGCGCGCGGCGGGCGTCGCGGTCGATTATCGCTGTTTCGAAGGCTGGCCGCACGGCTTCCTGTTCTGGGGAGAGACGGACGCGGCGATCGAGGCGATCGACCTCACCTGTGCGACATTGCGCCGCCATCTAGGCAGCAGCGCGATTGGCTGACGGCACGCCGTTCGTGGCAAACAGCCGCACGCACCAATTCGCGGGCGTGCAGCGGCTGGTCGCCGAACTCGGCCGGCCGGGATTCGGCGATCTGTTCCTCGATACCTGCAGCGATCTGGCGCAGGCGGACCAGATCACGCTGCTCGCGCTCGACGATCGCGGCGTGCGCTGCCTGCTCGCGCGCAGGCCGGGCGAAGAGGATCATGTCGCGGCACTGTGCCGGCGCTATGCGCGCAGCTTCGCCGATCGCGACACGCTGCTCGGCGATTTCGTCCGCTCGGCCGCGCGCTCCGCGGTCGCGGCGATCGAAAGCGCGAGCATCGCCGACATCGGCTATCGTCGCGCTTTGTTCGGTGACGCCGGCCTGTCGGCCAAGGCGTCGGCGATCGTGCGCGGCGACGGCATGATCCTCTATCTCAATCTCTATTATGCCGATGCGCTGTCGGGCGCCTATGCGCTGGGACGGCGCTGCGTCCGCGAGATCGGCGCGCTGCTGCTCGAGCTGATGCTCAAGCATGAAGCCTTGTGCGGGGCGGGATGGGTGCGGCCGGCGGGGCCGATGCGTGCGGAACGCTATATGAGCGACCATCTGCCCGGCCTGTCCGAGCGCGAGCGCCAAGTCTGCGCGCGGATCCTGTGCGGTTACGGCGCGGAGGCGATCGCCCAGGATCTGGCGGTCAGCACCACGACGGTGAAGACCTTTCGCCGCCGCGCCTATGCCAAGCTCGGCATCGCTTCACAGAACGAACTCTTCGCCCGCTGCGCCGGCCTGATCGAGGCTGCGCCGGTTCGGGGGTGATCGCAGAGGGTTCCGGGGCGTACGACGGTAGATGGGAAAGGTGGAGCACCGTCATCAGTCCGCAAGCTGTAGCGTCTCTTTTCGCACATGTGTTACGATCAAGGCATGAAGCAGACATATATTTCCACAGCAGAATTGTGGAACAGGATGATCCGAATTATCGCCATGGTCTTCTTGTTCGTCAGCGCCTTCATGGCGATTTGTTTGGCCCTAGTGATCAGCGTTCTGGGCGCGGGTGAAAATGGCAAACTTCTCCAGAGCGCGCTCATTCTGTTCGGAGCCGTGGCGGCAGCGGTCGGATGGGTGTTGCGCAGGCAGGATTATCTGTCTTGGAAGCACTGGATTGCGATTGTCGCGTTGGCCATGCCCGGTGCGCTCTACACCCTGTTCCGCTGAACGTTCGCAAGTGGGGCTCTTTGCCGCCCGACCGCTTGCAGAACCCAAGCCTGATGTCTGGATGGTATTGCAACGGAGCGCTGAATGTATCCTTCCCATTTTGCCGAGAGTGATCGTCCAAGTGACGCGGAGATCGAAGCCGCCGCACGCGAATTGTTTTCCTGGGGCGATAGGCATGGGTGGTGGCCCGAGAGCGTGACAAGCTACGAGGCGTTGGATCCGATCGGCCGGGAAGAGTTTGATGCAATCGTTGAACGAGTTCTCATGTCTGCGGCTGCCGCCAAGCGGGGAGTCCCACCCGAAACCCCTTAGGGCGACTGGACCTCAGTCGCTGATAGCCTGGGAGCGAAAGGCTCGGCAATTCTCAGGTAATTGCCGGAATCTCTAGCCGCGACGGCGTGGCCGTGGCTGGCTCTCACCAACAGGATCGCGCCAACGGTGCTTGCGGAATCGGCGTTATGTCCGCGGATTCCGGACAACAAAAAAGGGCTTCCCCGGAGGGAAGCCCTTTTTTTGTCTTACGGCCTTGGTTGCGGGAGCAGGATTTGAACCTGCGACCTTCAGGTTATGAGCCTGACGAGCTACCGGGCTGCTCCATCCCGCGCCAGAGGCGGTGTGAGACCGTATTAAAATCATGAATGGGTTCTGTATATAGGAACAATTCCCGGATGCGCCTGCTGCAAAGCCTGGCGGCGACCTACTCTTCCAGCGCTTAAGCGATAGTACCATCGGCGCAGTCA